>JBILBT010000139.1:0-8010 GCA_044353545.1 Crocinitomicaceae bacterium
GGCATCAAGTAAAGCACGACGCACCTCCTTCAGTGTTTCTGCAACATTAATCTCAGTGATCTGCCCCTGCCCTTTTAATACCTTGAACGCGCGTTCAAATTTGTCCGTTAGATTTTCAAACATTGGATTCGGATTTTACGGTTGCAAAGGTAAGAAAATGATTGTCCGTTGTCAAACCGAATTAACAACAACAGTTTTTACTTATTTCTTTCTTTTCAAGCCTACATGTTTATCTTTGGAGAACACTTAATACTGCTTATGTCAATTTTCCGCAGAAAAAGCATCGAACGAATTACCAAAGATGCTGCAAACGACCAGGGACATTCCGTTGGACTTAACAAGGTACTCGGGAAATGGGACCTTACCTTTATGGGGATTGCCGCCATCATTGGTGCGGGGAGTTTCAGTTCCATGGGTACGGCATGTGCATCAGGAGGACCTGGAGTGGTTGTTTTGTTTATCATTTGCGGGATAGCCTGCGGATTTACTGCCTTGTGCTATAGCGAATTCGCTAGCCGCATACCCGTGAGCGGAAGTGCTTACACCTACGCTTATGCATCATTTGGAGAAATGATTGCTTGGGTAATTGGTTGGGCTTTGCTTCTCGAGTACTCCATTGGAAACATTTATGTTGCCTTTTCATGGTCGGACTATTTCACCAATTTGCTAGAAAATTTCCACCTGCACATGCCCGATTGGATGACAATCTCATACGCTGAGGCTAAGAAAACTTTTGCAGATTCAGCCGAAGCCAAAGCCGCATGGAAAAATGCGCCAATGGTTGGATCCTTGCGCCTGATCTTCGACTTCCCTGCCCTACTCATTAACTTTTTGATTACATGGTTGGTGTATGTCGGTGTGAAAGAAAGTAGAAACATTTCGAACGTCATGGTATTCATCAAACTTATTGTCGTCTTGATGGTCATCCTGGTTGGTGCATTTTACATTGATCCAGCCAATTGGTTCCCGAAAAGTGAAATCAGTGAAGGCCATTCCTTCATGCCAAACGGATTTTCAGGAGTCATGGCCGGAGTTGCTTCGGTATTTTTTGCCTACATCGGTTTTGATGCCGTGTCTACCATGGCCGAAGAAAGCAAAGATCCTCAACGCGATTTACCGAAGGGCATGATTTATTCATTGGTCATTTGCACCGTGATTTATATCTTGCTTTCACTCGTGCTCACGGGCATGGTCAATTACAAATCATTGAATGTTGGCGACCCTTTAGCGGAAGTATTTTCCCTGCATCATGTGGGCTGGATGGGCTTCTTCATCTCCATTTGTGCTGTTGCCGCAATGACCAGTGTAATTCTCGTCTTTCAACTCGGACAACCGCGCATCTGGATGACCATGAGCCGCGATGGGCTTTTACCAAAGAAATTTCAGAAAATACACCCGAAGCACAAAACGCCTTCTTTTGCCACCATTGTTACGGGATTGGTTGTAGGTGTTCCTATTCTTTTTACAGAAAGAAACTTTGTCCTTGACTTCACCAGTATCGGAACGTTATTTGCCTTTGTACTGGTCTGTGGGGGCGTATTGCTCCTTCCCAGAAAGGAAAAAATAGCAGGGAAATTTCACCTGCCCCACATAGACTCACAAATCATCTTTCCCGCATTGGTTATTGGTGCTTTTGCTGTCGCTTTCTTCGTTTTTCCTGGTTATTTCCAAGATTTAGTTGACTTCAGTAAACCCAAAGAAAACTTGACATTTCAAATTTCATCCATCATCTTTTGGATCATTCTTCCAATTTTAGCCGTTTTTGCTGTCTTGAAAAAGTGGTCACTTATTCCACTGCTCGGACTTTCAACCTGCTTGTACTTACTCACAGGTATGAGTGCTCCCAATTGGTTTTGGTTCGTCGTATGGTTTGGAGTTGGACTCGTGATCTACTTTTTGTACGGCTATAAACGGAGTCGCTTGGCCCTCGAATCCAAGGATTTCAAGCATTCAAAAAACGAGTAACTCGTAACTCCAATTTGATCACTGCGGGAATTAAGAATGACGTGAAAAATTACGAATTACGAATTACGAGTTAGGTCTATGGTGGCTGCGCCTTAGCGGATACGTGAGGTGCGGCAGCAGAATCGAAGCCACGATTTATTAATTACGAATGACGTAAAAAAATTACGAATTACGAATTACGAGTTAGGTCCATGGTGGCTGCGCCTTAGCGTATAAGCGAGTGATGCAAGTGGTGCGTCAGCAGACTCGAAGCCACGATTTATTAATTTCGAATGACTTAAAAAAATTACGAGTTACGAATTACGAGTTAGGTCCGTGGTGGCTGCGCCTTAACGGATACGTGAGGTGCGTCAGCAGACTCGAAGTCACGATTTATTAATTACGAATGACTTAAAAAATTACGAGTTACGAGTTACGAGTTAGGTCAATGGTGGCTGCGCCTCAGCCGACACGTGAGTTGCGGCAGCAGACTCGAAGCCACGATTTATTAATTACCAATGATAATTTTACGAGTATTCGCTCTATTCTCGATTGCACTCTGACTTTAAAGGGGTTCCAAGAATTTCAAGCATTCAAAAACTAGTAACTCGTAACTAATAACTCGTAACTCCAATTTCGTCCCTTGTCTATTACTTATAAAAATTCGTAAGTTTGGTGAAAATTAAACCTAAACCTATGAAATACACATTTCTACTCTTATCGTGCATTTTCGGTGTTTCTGCAAAGGCACAATTCACCCAGGCTAACGAGGCCAATGTTGGACAAAACAGTTTGATGTTCTTTTGTGATTCTTCCGTTTCCAGTTATGCCTCTGTTACAGGAGCCGGCGCGACATGGGATTACAGCCAACTTCTTGGTTATTATGGACAAACAAGAGATTTGCAGGTAATTGACGCAACAACTTCTGCGTTCAACACCATTTTCACAACCTCAACAAAAGGGCTTAAAGTACAGAATGCCATTACCAATTTCTTCAATTCAACAACTAGCGAACGCACATCTCAAGGGTTTGTCTATGAAGAACCAACATTGGGTGTTCTTACCGCAGACTTCAGCATCAATAATGAAAAAATGATGAACTATCCTTATGCACTAGGAAACAGTTTGACAGATACCTTTGACGGGACACTTTCATTTACCTATGCTGGACAACCGCAAAACCCAACATGTACAGGTAGCATTTACACATCGGTGGATGGACAAGGAACATTGCTTTTACCGGGAGGAACAAGCATGAGTAATGTTTTGCGTTACCAAACAACAGATTCAATTTTTGCTACCGTAAATTTTTTAGGAAACAATTTACCTATTGAACTTGTGCGTAATCAATACGAATACTATGACCTTGCCAACAGTTCATTGCCTGTTTTCATGTACACGAGAGTGATCATTCAAGCACAAGGAGGTACTACACCTTTGAACAAACAGACAATTGTATTGAGCTCGGTTCTTCCAACCGCCTTTGTTGGATTGGAGAACAACACAATGAGTAACTTGTCCATGTATCCAAATCCAAGTGAAGGAAATATTCGTTTTGCAGGAATCACGGGTGAGGCGAGCATTGAAATCATTGACTTAAGCGGTAAGAAAGTATTTGCCCAAGCAAAGGTCATGAATGAAACTGAAATTTCTACAGAAGCTCTTGAGAATGGGATGTACACGGTTATTGTACACGACGCTTCAGGAAGTCACCCAATGGCACTTTCTATCCGTTAATCATCGGAGATAATATTCAAAAGGTCATCGATTGATGGCCTTTTTTTATGCCCTTTCATTTTCACATGTTACATTTGTAGAACAACACGCTTATTCCAACAAACAGGATTTTATGAAGCACTTGCTACGTTTGCTTTTCTTTTTACCTCTATTCATTCAAGCACAAGTCAACGAGGGCTTGACAGCCGAAGAGCGGGCCTATCTCTTTCACGTTGTGCGAAAAAGCCCCATTTTGGAGACCAACATAGGTCGATATTTTGATTATAAAGGACCAGACATTCGCTTCGCCAATAAAGATATCAATTACGATTCTGTTGAATTGATTATCATGAATCAGCCTGATTTATTGATCATTCGCCGAGAAGAGATCGCCAAGTCTCCTAAAGGGATACTGTCTGAAGTCGCCAATAAAATGGCCATTTGGGAATTGAATTGCTTATTACAAGCAAAGCGGGGAAGTGACGATGAGCTCAAGCCCTTTCAAGAAAAATATGCACGCTTTGAAGAAATGCTCGTGGCCAATCTTCCCCCTACTGCGCTAAAAGAAGAAGACGGAGCGGCCTTCCCTCATCCAAAATTGATCAATGTCTTGAATCCAAGTTTGTCCTTGGACGACAAAACAGCCATGATCGCTACCTTTCGATTTCTAAACGTAAATGACCAACTCGTGACGATGGAAGCCATACATACGTGCATCAATGCCTATGTACAAGACCGTTCACTTGAAATTTTCAGATTGCTTGGGGGTGTTGCAGATCATTTTCAGAATGTCTTGGTCGCCGCGGGAGATGGAAGCTCGACCACTGGATTGCTGGAAGAGCGAGAAAAAGACGAAAAAGGACGTTGGAACAAAGGATTACCAAAAGCCGTTGGACTTTTTCCTTATCAGCTCCAACTTACACCTGTAGCCCCTATAAAAGACCAGGAAATCATTTCTCTATTGGCTACAACAACAGATTTGAAAACAATTGGAAATGGCCGAGAAACCAATGTTCACTTGGATGTCTGGGGCTACAATTCAAAAAAACAAACAACCGTTGTTATCGAACGAAACGGCATTTCCTACCATTTGTTTGGTGCTGGAGACACCCGCTTTTTGTCACCCGACTCGACCTTTTCTGAGGGCGCGACCTTTCAAAGCATTATCAATGACCTGGAATTTAACCGCATCGCCAAACTACATGAAATGATCTTTGGGAAACGTGGTTTTGACTATTGGATTGACTACAATAAAAAGAAAAAAGACGAAGTTGAGTTGAAAATTGAAATCAACGAAAAGAACTTTTCCGATTTGACCTTGCGCCCAATAACAACCAAAAATAAGCCATCAAGGGCAAAGCGGAAGGAACAAAAGCGACAACAAAAGAACCATACGAAAGACGATAAAATTCCAGATACCACGGTAGATGGTGGAAAAAAGCAAAAAGGGAAATCACAAAACGACATCGTATATCTGTACAACATGTTTGAGGCCTACAAAAAGAAGATCGCCGAACTAGAGCTGCAGCGTACTGATGCCCTTGCGCTAATGGAGAAATACCAATCGCGATTAAGTGCTTTCAAGCAATTGATGGGACTGAATTGGGCAACATACACTGAAAATGAAGGACTTTACACTTTCTCTGATTCCAGTACATTTGACATGTATACCCAAGAATTCATCTTCCCTTCAAAACAACAAGAAGAAGACTTTGAAGTGCGTTTGATTGCCATTCCAGAAACCTGTTTATCGGAACAAGCTGATGAAGTAATGCTGCATATCAATGTGACGGATGCTGAACCTTTGTACGATGCACGCTTACAAATTGAACTATTGAATCAGTTTGGTTCGGACAAGTGGGATTTGCACCGCTCTTTATTTTCACAAGAAGACAGCGTAGCATTGATGCAGTTTTTCGAAGGGCTACTGGACAAAAACAGACCGTTTTCCATCATTGCCCGAGGTCAAGGTGTTGGTGAATGGAATGGGTTGCGTGTTATCAAAGCAAATCAGCCCCTAGTAGAACAGGAGAAAACCGCTAAATACTCGCACGACGACCCAGAGATGCTTCGCCTGCGCAGGTCCGAAGTATATGTTTTCCTCGAAAGAGAAATCCAGTTAGAAGTAAACTCTTATACTGATCCAAGAAATTCCAACATTGAGGCTTTATCACCAGAAATACAGAAGGTTATGAGCACCTATGGTTTATCGAAAAATGACGTGTTAAGCGCATACAGAACGGCCAACATCATGCGAAAAATGAAAGAGGAAATCAATGTTTTGGCAGGCACGTATTTGGATCGTGAAAAAGCACGCATTGTGATTGACCGATTCAATAAAGAATGGTCACGTGTTCGAATTTCTGTCGGACCAACATCCTTTAAACTGAGTGAAATCCCCCTTTAATTTAGGTGATTAGATAAAATACTCGTCTGGAAAATTGACTAAAAAAGCCTTTTCGGAGGCCCTTGTTAATGCAGTGTAGAGCCATCGATAGTATTCTGTATTGATCGATTCCTCATCCACATATCCCTGGTCGATAAACACATGTGCCCATTGTCCTCCTTGTGATTTATGACAGGTTACGGCATAGGCATATTTGACTTGAAGTGCATTAAAGTATTGATCCTTTAAAATAAGTTGATAGCGTTTTCTTTTATTTTTCTCGTGCATATAATCTTGTTCCACAGCAAAAAAGAGTTCCTTCATCCTTGATCTTGTTAGTGAAGGCCCCTCCGTTTGAAGTGCTTCGGTCAGTACGAGCAACTCCATCTCATCCACGTTTGAAAAATCTGTAAAACGAACGATGATTTTGGCAAACTCAAACCCGTACATCGTTTCATAACCGCGAACGCGAATGACTTTCATCATTTCACCATTCGCGATGAAACCCATACTCGACTGTTCATCTACCCAGTAGTAATTGTTCTTTACCGCCATCAATGAATCTCCAGAACAAAGTTGCTCCTCGTACCACAAAATGCGCGCACGGATTTGATTGTTGTACAAGTTGGCCCGTTTGTTTGATCGTGTTATGATGATGGTCTCTTCCGAACCCGCATCATCGTAAGAACGTTCCAATTGATCTTGCAACTCGTCCCCTGGCAAGCGAATCAAGTCACCACCCGAAATGCACTCAAAATGCGGTTTGCCTTCAGAAAGACTTCGGAGCACTGTGGCATTTGCTAAAATCGAAGATGCTTGTTCTTGTCGGAGCACCTTAGTCAATGAAAACTCCACCACAGCCAAGCGAGGATAGTTTTGTTTTAAATAATGTGCATCCAATGCGGGGGATTGATCGCTGCCAACTGGTGGTAACTGTCCCACATCACCCAAAACAATCAAACGACAACCCGCACCAGCATAAACGTATTCGAAGAGGTCATCCAACAAGTCACGAGCGCCAATAGTTCCATCAGAAAGCAACGAATGATCGCCGATCATAGAAGCCTCATCAACAATAAATACCGTATTTTTATGAAGGTTTGGAGAAAGTTCCATTTTCGAATAATCGTCACCTCCATCCTTTCTTCGATAAATCTGTTTGTGAATGGTAAGTGCGTCCTTTTGTGATTTTGAAGCAAAAACTTTTGCCGCTCGACCTGTAGGCGCTAAGAGTTTTGATTTCAATTTAAAATGCTCCAGCGTTTTCACAAAAGCACCAAGAACACTTGTTTTACCAGTTCCGGCATAACCGCGAAGCACAAACAACGGATAAGGATCCTTGATGCGCACAAACGCCTCAAGTTGAGCGAATAATATGTCTTGATCTGGAGTTGGTTCCATACCAAAAAAAGCGCCGATGCGCCTTCTAAATTCCGACATTTCACCATTTTCATTCACTATACGAAAGTAGAGATAAAACGCTCTTCTTTATGAGATTGTTAATGATTAAAAAAAACCTGATTCCATGAAGGTAGATAGTTAAAAAATTGTAGTTTTGTGAAGCTTAAAACAAAAATTACGCAATATGAGTACTGGCAATGCATCCCTTTTAATGAAGAAATTATCGGTTCCGGTTCTATTTCTTATTTTGGGTTTCCTTCTAATTTTTGCTGGTGTTCAGCAAAAACAAGACAATATGTTCATGGTGTCAGCTGTCTTGATGTTCTTGGGCAGTATTCTGAGTTTGCTTTACAGCTGGGGAAATCTAAAGACGAATATTTTGTACATCGTTGGAGTTGCTGCGGGTATTATTGCCATGGTCACCTTGTATCTTTCTTGGAAAAGTGTAGATGATACAGCAACATATACAGCAAATTACAACCTTTGTCGTGGGAAGGCCATTCAAAACCTTACGGACATTCGTTACGCTCAAAAAGCCTATGCTGAAGTAAACGGTACGTATG
>JBILBT010000140.1:0-7977 GCA_044353545.1 Crocinitomicaceae bacterium
CCAATTCCTCCGCTCTTTGTTGGCTTTTGTGGTCGCTGAGTGCGAAGCCCCTTAACAAATCGGCCTTCTGGAGTGACTTCAATGCCTGGTAAATTTTCAAAACATTTGTGCAATACAGATCCAAGATTAGAGTCCTTGTGTCTGTTGATGATGTACAAACGTTCTTCAGGCCTCGTCATACCAACATACACAAGATTTACCTTATCTGTAAGAATTTGAGCATTCTCACTTTCATTCATCGCACTTACCTCCGGTGCCGGGTGATTCTTTTTTAATGTCGTGTAGAGAATGAAGTCACCCGCTTCAATCAAAAACTTCGATTGTGCCTTCAGTTTAATTGAAAAATCGATGTCTGGAATAATGACTACCGGAAATTCCAGTCCCTTCGATTTATGGATTGTCATGATCCGAATCGCATCCTCGCTTTCCGGCAATTGGATCGCCAATCTACCTTTGTTCTCTTCATAATAGCTTAAAAAATCCTTCAATTCTGGACCTCGATTCAACTCGAAGCTATGCGCTGCATCGGTAAAATGGTGCAAATACGGATTGTTGAGTTCTGTCCAACCCATCAAGGTATAAAATTGAGTAATGAGATCGTAGAGGTTCTCATATTTATAAAAGAAAACATCCCTTCCGCCGAAGTGGTCGGCAAGAAATTGGCTGTCATCAAACAAGGTATAATTCTTTCCTTTGGACGATACTTTTCGCTCAAGGTATTTTTTGTATTCGTTGTAGCCCAGACCTTTGCTGATTCTAAAAAACAACTCGGCAAATTTGCGTTTTTCACTTTCAGAAGACGGATTCAAGCGACGGCGAATAAACGACACAATCAACTTCACACGGACCTCATTTTGAATCAACAAAGATTCGGAGGAAACCACCTTGTATCCTGCTTTCGTCAATTCAACAGCCCAAACATTGGCTTTGTGATTCACCTCACTGAGAATACAAATATCCCCACGTTGAAATCCATCGGCTTCACATTGTTCAATCCATTCAATAATTTGCGGCACCTTGTCGATGGCTGGTGTATCGCCAGGTTCTGAGATAATTTCTACGTATCCTTCTTTTTTCGATTCTACCTGCTGCGTAATTGTTTGATAAAAGTCTTTTGATTGAGCGGGTAAAGATTCACGCAAGAGCGTAAAAAAGTCATTGTTCAATTCAACGATTTGTCGCGCCGAACGCCAATTGCTGGCTAAAGGAAGCACTTCGCCCATGTCCTCAAAAAACTGCGACCACTCTTCAATCATCGCCTCCTTTTCGGGGTTGAAAATGCGCGGCAAGGCCACAAACTGTTCGGCCACACCATTCTTAAATCGATAAATGGATTGTTTCGGATCGCCAACAATTAAATTTCTTCGCTCATTTGCAAGCGATTCGTGCACAAGGGGAACCATGTTCAACCATTGCAAGCGCGATGTATCCTGAAATTCATCCAACAAAAAGTGGTGAAAACGACTGCCAAGACGCTCGTAAATGAACGGGGCTTCTTCACCGCGCACCAATTGGGAAATCAAGGTGTTAAATTCGGAGATTCGGATCAGTTGCTTGTCCTTTTTTATCCCATCGATTGATCGTGCCATGTACTGCAACAAGGACATGTTGTAGAAGTTTTTCAAAAATGCCCCCAAAACACCCAAGCGTGGTTCGAGCGCAACGAATTTTGCTTGTAGCTCAAGACAGGCATTTCTCAAATCCTCAGGAAACATGCGTCCTTTTCCCGGCTCATTAGCACAATATTTATCCGTGAAGGTGGCTGTAAAAAGTTTATCAGGAAATGAATTCATCTTACCCAAACGTCTCAAAGCTTTCCCAGTCGCTGCCAATCCAGGAAGAATTTCATCAGCAAGACCTAAACGTTCATAATGGGCGTAAACCACTTGGCAATCCTGCAAGAAACAGCTTTCCATTTGACGAAATTCATCCCACAACATACGGCGTCTTTGGGGTGAAAAATCCATCCCCATCAGCTTGGCAATCAACAATTGATCGCGTTCCTTGCTCAACACCTTTCCAAACTCGATGAGTTGATCGCGGAAGTTCCAACGCTCCCCCTCATCTAAATTGCTCTTTGCATATTCAAAAACGGTGTCAGTCAACTCCTGAACACCTTGTTTTCCGAGTTGTTCCAAAAGTAAATCTACGACCTCCTCGATGACTTCGCGTTCATTCAAAATCACCTCAAAATCATTGGGTAAATCCAAATCGCGGGAAAAGGAACGAATTAAGCGAAGGTTGAATTTATCAATGGTCATGACGAATAAATCCTCGTAGCGATGAAGCACATGTTTCAGTACTTTTTTTGCTCTGTTGTGCACCTCGACCGCGGAGATCCCCATCTCCAATCCCAATTCTTCCGCATAATCCGAGCTTTTTTTGCCGTAAATTACTTGATGACTCAATTCGTCCAAGGCCTTTAAAATCCGTGTTTTCATCTCCAAAGATGCCTTGTTGGTAAAGGTCATGGCGATGATCTGTGAAAATTGGAGCACATTGGCTGAATCTGCCAAAATCATTTTCATGTATTGTTTTACAAGACTGTAGGTTTTGCCACTTCCCGCAGATGCGTTTAGGACAAGTAAAGGGGAAGTTGATTCAGGCATAAAGGGATTTCAATTCAAGATTTAACGGACAATAAAGGTAAAAGTAAAACCTTCTTTACTTACATTTGTTATTACGGAATATGAGAACATTTTTAACAATTGTTTTGGTAGCGCTGACGTTGGTGGCATGCGAAGACAAGCCAACTGATTCAATTCCACTTGTGGAAAAGCTAAAAGTCACTGTACAACCTACATATGGCAGTATTGACTTGCAATTGGATTCGACTTATGTCACTCCTCAAGGATATGATATTCAGTTCACAGACTTGAAATTTTACGCGTCTGAAATTGGCAATAGTTCAACTGTTTTGTGTCGCACAGCCTTGTTTGATTTCCGCAGCACGGGAAAGGACTTCTTCAATAAGGAGGGAAGACACGGAGACTACAACACCTTGAGTGGGAATGTGGGAATCAGCACGACGTATAACCATGCTGATCCAACAGTCTACGATGTCACTGATCCTCTGAATATTCAAGTTGCGAATGACATGTACTGGACGTGGGGTTCTGGATATATCTTTCTAAAAGTTGAAGCACGCGTCGATACCATTCCTGACGGAATTGCCAATTACAACCATTTCGTCACCTTTCACGTTGGAAGTGATGCCATACTCCAACCCTTCCAATTTACTGGACTTACATGGACAGACTTAGGGTCAGCTCAATACCACTTGCCTCTAAAATTGGACATGCTTAAGTTCTTGGACAATGGTGTTCAGGCTTTTGACTTAACAACGGAGTTCACATCTCACTCTCATACTGGAGAAGAGGCGATTAGTTTAAAAGTAATTCAAAACTTCAAAGACGCCCTTGGCCTATATTGATGCGCTATTTACTCTACATATTTTTTGCTGTAAGCATTTCCCTTTCCTTCTTCGCTTGCCGAAAGGATAAAGTACAGTACACACCTACGCCATACGAGCTAAAGATTCCTTCCCACTTTCCTAAAATGATTATTCCTGAGGATAATCCTATGACTGTTGAAGGGGTTCAACTTGGGCGAAAATTGTTTTACGAGGAGCTGCTCAGTGGTGATAACACGATGTCATGTGCTTCATGTCACGCAGCAAATCATGGATTTTCAGATCCCAACAAATATTCAACCGGCATTGATGGCATTCAAGGGAACCGCAATTCAATGGCCTTAGTCAATCTGGGCTGGCAAGATTTCTTCTTCTGGGATGGTCGCGCGAAGACGCTTGAAGAACAAATTCTAGAGCCAATTCCAAACCCCATTGAGATGCATCAGGAATGGAAGGATGCTATTGCAAAATTGAATGCAGATGTCAACTACCGGAACATGTTCTTCCATGCTTTTGGCGAAGCGGGCATCGATTCAGCCAAAGTAGCTAAGGCGATTGCACAATTCTTGCGCACACTCATTTCTGGATCCTCCAAGTTTGATGTGATGTACAAATACGAGAATGGTTTGCCTTTATCAGCAGCTGAACAAGCAAATCTCACTGCCATTTCTCCAGATGAATGGGGAGGATACGATTTATTTAAAAGTTTAAATGGCGCCGATTGTTTCCACTGCCACAATGGTCCATTGATGAATGTAAAAATTTACAGTAACAATGGATTAGATGCTACGTTTACTGATTTGGGCAGGGGCGCTGTCACTGGCAATCCTAACGACAATGGCAAGTTTAAAGTTCCCACCTTGAGAAATATTGAATTGACAGCTCCATACATGCACGATGGACGATTCGCCACCTTGGATGAAGTGATCGAACATTATTCAACTGGAATTGTGATGAGTCCAACAATTGACCCTAACATTGAATTTGCTTCTCAAGGCGGAGTTCAGTTAGATGCCCAAGAAAAATACCTCTTGAAAAAGTTTTTACTCACCCTTACCGATTTCGATTTTATCAATAACCCAGATTTTCAAGATCCAGACTGATAGAATTGCCTTGAATTTTGTTTCTTTACGCACCTTTTTGCAAGAATGCATAAACCATGATTGACGAACGAAGATTAACCACCGAGGAAAAGGCCTTGAAAATAAACCTGACACAAGACATCTACGGATGTTTTGCTGAAATTGGCGCTGGTCAGGAGGTTGCGGCGAACTTTTTTAAAGCAGGTGGTAGTTCGGGGACCATCGCCTTTACACAGTCGGCTTACGACATGAAGGTTTCGGATTCCATGTACGGAGAAGCATCTCGCTATGTGTGTGAAGAACGCTTGTTGACTATGCTTGACACCGAATACAATACCTTAAAATTTCGTCTGCCAAACAAATACAAAGAATCGCGATTTTTTGCATTCTGCAATACGGTAGAATCACTAAACTACCACAAGACAAATCAAGGTCAAGGTTGGGTTGGAATTCGCTTTCAGCTGAACCTAGAGGCTGCACCCAATGACATTATCTTGCACATTAAAATGCACGACAACAGCCACAAAGCACAGCAAGAAGCTTTGGGAATATTGGGTGTCAACCTCATTTATGCGGCTTATTTCAACTACACCAATCTGGATGAATTGTTAGACAATTTGGTCCATCGACTTCCACGTGACCGTATGGAGATTGATATGTTGCGTGTTTCAGGTCCAGACTTCGAACATTTTGACAATCGCGTTATTGCGTTAAACCTCGTGAAGCGGGGAATTACCGATGCGACCATGTTTGATTTGTGCGGGAATGTGCTCCAGCCGGCAACGGCATTGTACAAGCAGAATATCTTATTGATGCGTGGTCGTTTTCGTCCTGTGACGAAGGTGCATATCGATATGGTTGAAAAAGGGAAAACGCAATTCTTGAAAGAGGAAGGTGTCGACCCTGATAAGCTTCAAGTCATCTTTGAGTTGACGCTAAAAGACTTGACGGCGGAAGGGAAAATTTCGATCAAAGACTTTATCGATCGTGCTGAATTACTCGGTTCTTTGGGATATACCGTAATGATTTCGAATTACTTGAAACATTACAAAATGATTGATTACCTGGCGTCTATCGCGAAAGAAAAACGGATGGGTGTGATTGCAGGTATTTATAACTTGCATACCATTTTCGATGAACGTTATTACGACAATCTTCCTGGTGGATTGCTCGAAGCCTTTGGTCGTGGATTCGGACACAATGTGAAAATGTTTGTCTATCCCGCGATCAATGTGGACACTGGTGAGTTGTATGAATTGGATGGATTTCAACTCAAGGCAAATCTCGTTGGACTTTTAGGCTATTTGAAGGACAACAACAAGCTCGCTGCATTTGAATCCTTTGACCCCAAACTGTTGCATATCATGTCCGACGATGTCTTGGAAAAAATACATGCTGGCGCTTCTATTTGGGAGGATGATGTTCCCGTCGAGGTGGTGAAGGCCATTAAGTTTTACGAATTGTTTGGATATCATCCGAAGGCGGAAAATAGCATTGCGCATTAATCCTACTCATGCCTCACATTAAAAATGCACTCATTCGTTACCGCATCATCGATCGTTCGATCCGAAACAAATACAAACCTTTTCCATCAAAAAAGGAGTTGAGGGAAGCCTGTGAGGAAGCCTTGTATGGAATGTCCGACGGAGCGAACATTTGCGATTCAACGATCGAAAAAGACATGTTTTCAATGAAAATGGAACATGATGCCCCCATCAAGTACAGCAAAAAAAATGGAGGCTATTATTACGAAGACCCCGATTTTTCCATCAATGACATTCCCTTAACGGAAGAAGATTTAAGTGCTATTCGCTTTGCCGTGAAAACGCTCATGCAATTCCGCGATGTTGACATGTTCAAACAGTTTGGAAGTGCCATTGATAAAATTGTTGACCGCGTTTCCATCTCTTCACATCCCGACGACAAAGACATTAGTCAATTTGTACAATTTGAAACGGCGCTATCTTCTGGAGGAAATGAGTATTTACCAGAAATACTGAATGCAATTCGAAATGGACTAATCATTCGTTTTAACTATGCGAGTTTTATTTCAGGTCAAACAAAATCACGCGAGGTATCTCCTCTTCTTCTGAAAGAATACCGCAACAGATGGTACCTCATATGTTTTGATCAAGAAAAAAAGGACATCATTACCTATGGTCTGGATCGCATGGGGGAACTTGTATTGACTGAAGAAAAAAGCACTGTTCCTGTTGATTTTGATGCGGTATCATACTTTCGTTATGCCTATGGAATTACAGCGAACAATAAAACTACACCCGAAACAATCGTGTTTACTGCGCAGAATGTTGCCGCTAAATACATCGAAACTCAGCCATTTCATGATACTCAGCGTCTAATTGACCGAGGAAATGAACGGACAACTTTTGAAGTGACCTTGCTCCCTTCAGAAGAATTGATTCGAAACATCCTCTCGTATGCTGGTGAAATTGAAGTGAAGCAACCACTCAGTTTGCGTGACGAAATTATTCGAAGGCTTCGAGGAATGAATACCATCTATTCACTTTCCTAAGTCCCCTCTACACGTAAAATTCAATTCTCACACGTTCAAATCGCTATCTTTGTAAAAATAGTGAACAATGGAAATTTTGATCAAGCACACCAATGGTGTCTGTGAACTACGATTGAATCGCCCTAGCGTTTTCAATTCATTCAATAAGGAAATGGCTATACAGCTGCAGCAAGCGCTGGATGCCTGTGATTTGGATGAGACTGTGCGTGCCATCGTAATAACTGGAGAAGGGAAAGCTTTCTGTGCAGGACAAGATTTGGCCGAAGCAATGGACCCCGAAGGGCCTGAATTGCAATCCATTGTCCGAGATCATTACAATCCAATCATTGAGCGTATACGCACGATTGAAAAGCCAATCATCGCAGCAGTGAATGGTGTAGCAGCAGGCGCAGGTGCAAACATTGCTTTGGCGTGTGACATCACCATTGCCAAGAAAAGCGCTTCATTTATACAAGCATTTTCTAAAATTGGTTTGATCCCCGACTCTGGCGGGACATTTTTTCTTCCGCGAATCATAGGGATGCAAAAAGCCATGGCGCTCATGATGACCGGAGACAAAGTGTCTGCAGATCAAGCCCTTGAATTAAATATGATCTACAAATCTGTAGAAGATGATGACTTTGAAAATGAAGTCACACAATTTGCAGAAACGATTGCAAAAATGCCAACTCGCGGACTTGGTTTGACCAAGAAAGCAATCAATGCGAGTTATTCCAACACCTTAACAGAGCAACTCGCGCTCGAAGAAACACTTCAAACTGAGGCTGGAGCCACCTACGATTTCCGTGAGGGAGTCAATGCCTTCCTTGAAAAGAGAAAACCCGAATTTAAGGGTCATTAATTTATACACTAGTCGACTATGAAAATTGGAGTCTTAGGAGCAGGTACGATGGGAGCAGGAATTGCTCAAGTTGCTGCACAAAACGGTCATGATGTAGTTTTGGTTGATG
>JBILBT010000007.1:0-24869 GCA_044353545.1 Crocinitomicaceae bacterium
CCAAGCTCCAAGGCACGCAATGCCGCGAACAATCCCGCGGGCCCTGCACCTACAATATGGATTTCTCGGGCTGAATGGACATCATTCGCTTGGAAAGAATCATTTATTTCTATGTTTTCATCATTGTCGTACACCTCAATGGTGCAGTTGTAGAAAATGTCTCGTTTACGCGCATCAATGCTTCGCTTCCGCCATTCGTAATGAAACGAGCCTACTGCTTTTCCAGATTCTCTCGCAATAACTATAACTAAATTGTTTTCGTCCCTTAATTCCTCCGGGCGAAGGCGAAATTGAACAATCTTGCTCATTATCCTTCAAAAATGAACGACACCCACCACACGCGGTTGTACAAGCGGTCAATAGGTCGAGATGAATCTGTGTTGTCTTGGATAAATGAATTCGTAAAGCCTTGAGAATACTTCAATTCAATTCCAAATTTGAAATATGGTGTAAAAAACTCTACACCACCGCCGATTTGTCCTTGAAAATCAAACTTCTTGATCTTTATAAATGGATCCGCATAATTCTGTGATGCTTTTTCCTGAGATTGCAAGTCAATGCTCGGTTGCCCACCCAAAAGAAAATAGGAGGCAAAGTTATTTAAACGCAATGTTCTGAATTGAAACATCACAGGAAAGTCTAGATTCGTCGAATTCACCCGCTCTTCAGTCAATGAATCCTTACCTGAAAGCATACTCATGTAGGTGTAAGTCATCACTCTTTCTTGAAAAGATAATGTTGGGATAAAACGAAGACGAACCACTGGTGTGCCAATTTTCATGGTCGTAACGATTCCAACCTGACCCCCTGGTTGAGAATTTGTCACCAATGATTTTAAGCGGTATTTAGAAAAAGCATCTGAACTTTGATACGTGGAAAAACTAGCGGTATTCCAACCCAACATAAATCCAAAATGAATGAACCGTTGATCGAAACGCTTGTAATTCTGAGGCAACTCCTTTTGTCCAAATACAGACAAAACGAAGCAATACATCAAGATAAAGGTTCCGATTTTCATGCTTTTCATAACGGCTTTTGTCTCTTCTTATTTCTTGAATCCAGAATAAATCGTTGCGATTCCGCCAGAAACAGTCTCGGCACTTACCTTTTCATAGCCTACTTGAGCTAGAATATCGGTAAATTCCTTCCCTTCCGGAAATGCTGCAACAGATTCGGGTAGATAAGCATACGCTCGGCCATCTTTCGAAATTCGCTTTCCAAAAAATGGAATAATGTACCTGGAATGAAATGCAAAATATTGCTTTACAGGAAAGCGTTTCGGTTTTGAAAACTCAAGAATGACAATTCTACCACCACTTCGGGTCACCCGAAGCATTTCACCAAGTCCTTTTTCAAGATGTTCAAAGTTTCGCACACCAAAAGCCACGGTAACCGCATCAAAATAACCATCTTCAAACGAAAGATTCTCGGAATCTCCCAATTCCATGCGAACGATGTGATCAACGCCCTTGGCTTTCATTTTCGTTTTACCCACCTCGAGCATTCCCGCTGAAATGTCCACTCCAACAACTTCTGTTGGCTTAAGCGTCAAAGACTGAATCGCAAAATCACCTGTTCCGGTGGCGATGTCGAGAATGCGCTTGGGGTTTATTTCCTTTAATTTTTTAACTGCTTTGCGTCGCCAGATTTTATCGATCCCTAGGGATAAAAAATGGTTCAAGAAATCATAGCGTCCAGAGATGTTATTGAACATTTCTGCCACCTCCTCTTTCTTTGATCGGTCTTGATCGCCATACGGCTTAACTACTTTTCGTTCTTCCATTTTTTGTAATTCGTATTAACTAAACAAGCGTATCCGCTAGAAGTTCCCGACATTCGTTCAAAAGCTGAGATTTATTTATCGCCACGACCCCACTTTCTTCGCAAACCAAACCGCCTGCAATGTTAGATATTTCAGCTATTAATTTTATTGGGAAGTCAGATACTAAGCACAACGTGGCTACAGAAATCACCGTGTCTCCTGCCCCACTCACATCAGCGATATTTCGAATATGTGCCGGGATGTGATGCCCTTCACCCTGCGCTTGGATATATACACCGTGCTCTGAAAGTGTTACAAGTGAGATCTCATTTTTTAATTCATTTTCCAACTGATTTACAGCCGCTTCAAAGTGTCTATTGCTGGTCGAAAATGAAAAATGAAGTCCCAAACCCTCTTTCAATTCTTTCAAATTGGGCTTAAACAACGTAACTCCTTTGTAACATAAAAAATTATCCTTTTTCGGATCCACCGTTGTTTTGACTCCAAATTCGCGCGCCATGCGAATGATTTCGGAAATACAGCGCTCCGTGAGCAAGCCCTTGTTGTAATCTTCGAAAATAATCCCGTCAACACCCGTTTCCAACAAACGCGCTACACATTCAATGAGAGACGTTTCTTCCTGATCAGTGATCGCATCAGTTACTTCAGCATCAATGCGCAGCAAATGTTGGTTGTTTCCAATGACTCTCGTCTTTACTGTGGTAATTCTCGATGCACTGTGAATCAATCCATCAGATGAAATCGAAGCTTTATCCAAAAGTTGACGCATCAAGCGTCCGCTGTCATCATCACCAACCACTGAACAAATCACTGGATTGGCGCCCAATGCCAAAAGATTAACGGCCACATTCGCAGCACCCCCTAAGCGTTTTTCTTCCTTGTCCAAACTTACAATCGGCACTGGAGCTTCGGGACTTACGCGTGAAACCGTTCCGCGAACATAAGCGTCAATCATCACATCCCCTATAACAAGGATGCGCTTGCCGTTGAAACGTTCGAACAATTCAGTAATTTTCATGCGTGCAATTTAGATAAAGCATCACCCACACGCTTCATGGCTTCAGTTAGCGTTTCTTCGGAGGCGGCATAAGAAATACGGATGCATTCAGGCGAACCAAAGGCCTCACCCTGCACCAGGGCCACCAATGCTTCAGAAAGCAGGTACATGCAAAGGTCGTCGCCATTTTTTATGTGCCAATCTCCACAAGATTTGCCATAGAACGAAGACACATCTGGAAAAACATAAAAGGCTCCATCGGGAACATTTGTTTTCACACCAGGTATTTGATTTAGCGCATCAAGCACCAATTGACGTCTGCTTTTAAAGGCCGAAATCATATCACTCAAGATTGCAGGATCGGCTTTCAAGGCCGCTATGGCTGCTTTTTGAGTTATTGAACATGGACCAGACGTAAATTGACCTTGCACCTTCGTGCACGCATCTGCAATTTGTTTTGAAGCCCCAATATAACCAAGCCTCCACCCCGTCATTGCCCACGCCTTAGACATTCCATTCACCGTTACGACTTGATCGTAAACATCTGCAAACTGCGCCAAACTTTCGTGCTTGCCCTCAAAATTGATATGCTCGTAGATTTCATCTGAAATCACTACAATATCCGGATACTTCACCAACACGTCTGCAATTTCACGCAATTCTGCTTTGGAATAGACTGAACCTGTCGGATTGCAAGGCGAAGAGAAAATAATCATCTTCGTTTTCGCTGTAATTGCAGCTTCAAGCGCTTTACCTGTTATTTTAAAATCATCTTCAATTCCTGCTTGAATCACAATTGAATTTCCTTCTGCAACCTTTACAATTTCCAAATAAGAAACCCAATATGGAGCAGGGATAATCACATCGTCACCAGGGCCAACAATACTCAACACCACATTGGCAATCGATTGTTTCGCTCCAGTTGATGCAACAATTTGATCTTTTGTGTACGTCAATCCATTGTCGCGTTGAAACTTAAAGGAAATCGCATCACGCAAATCATCATAGCCCTGAACAGGCGTATACATCGTGAAATTATTGTTCATGGCCTCCAAAGCTGCATCCTTAATAAACTGAGGCGTAAAAAAATCAGGTTCACCAAGACTTAAAGAAATGATATCCTTGCCTTGAGCCTTTAATTCACGGCTTTTGCGAGACATGGCGATTGTTGCGGATTCCTCCATCGCCATTAGTCGTTCAGAAAGTTGAATCATGGAATTTTCAATTGCGGTTAAAATATGTGCGAAATTAAGCAAAATAGAAGGAAGAAAGGCAGTGTTAATCGCATTAAAACACCAAGAATTCCATACTTCTTTGTGAATAAAACATTGCCTTCGTCATAATCTGCCTTGCTTGTTCGAAGTACCTTTACAAAAACTATGGAAAAGGAACGTTTTATCGACATTCAACGATTGGTCAAAAGCAAAAGTCCAAAGCTAGCGAAATGGCTTCCTGGTTTTGTTTTTCGCTATTTGAGGCGTATTCTTCATCAAGATGAAATCAATGCATTCATTGAAAAAAACGGACACCTTTACGACACAGAATTTTGCGAGGCAGTCATCCACTTTTTCAACATTGAAATCAAGATTGAGGGCATTGAAAAAATTCCGACTTCAGGGCCTGTGATTATTGCCATGAATCACCCATTAGGAGGAATGGATGCTGCGGCTTTTGTTGTTGCGACGAAAGAACATCGAACTGATCTTCGTTTCATCGTAAATGACCTCTTGATGAATTTAACAAACCTGAGCGGGCTATTTGTTGGAGTAAATAAACACGGAAAAAATGACGGTTCTGTGAGGCAACAAATTTCCGATGCCTTTGAATCTGATACTGCTTTGGTTATTTTTCCTGCAGGACTTGTTAGCCGAATGGTCGATGGTAAAGTTCGAGACTTGGAGTGGAAAAAAACGTTCGTCACCTATGCCAAGAAGTTTGATCAAGCCATTGTCCCCATTTACATCAACGGGACATTAACGCCATTTTTCTACCGACTTTCACGAATTCGAAAATTCCTCGGAATTAAAGTCAATATTGAAATGCTTTACT
The DNA here is from genome assembly GCA_044353545.1 of Crocinitomicaceae bacterium. GTDB lineage: Bacteria > Bacteroidota > Bacteroidia > Flavobacteriales_D > Crocinitomicaceae > M0103. The sequence continues at coordinate 4,830 of JBILBT010000007.1, forward strand.
TGGCAGATGAGCTCTTCAAACAGCGGAATAAAACAATGATTTTTCGCGTCGGAGACCCCATCTATGTCAATCAATCATTAGCGGAAGTGGACGAGAGAAAAGTAGCTCAAATTGTTCGTGAAAAAGTCTACGATATGGCACAAGAAACAACATAAGAAAAGAAACTATGCAAGAAATTATAGCAGCCATTGACAAGGAAATCCTAAAATCAGAATTGAGCCCTGAACGCTTTGTTCGACACACACGAAAAGGGGAAAATGACATTTACATCGTCAATCATCACAATGCGCCTCACGTCATTCGAGAAATTGGACGATTGCGCGAAGTCACCTTTCGAGCTTCTGGCGGTGGAACTGGTGAAGAGGTTGATTTAGATGATTTTGATACCTCAGAAAATTGCTACCAGCAACTCATCGTTTGGTCGCCCGAGGACGAAGAAATCGTCGGTGGCTATCGTTTTATTCGCTGCCAAGACGCAATGAGCGCGGATGGAGAAATCCATCTCTCTACAACCCACTATTTTGATTTTTCGGAGAAATTTATTCATGACTTTCTGCCTTACACCATCGAATTGGGGCGAAGCTGGGTACAACCAAATTTTCAACCGTCGGTAAATCCTCGAAAAGGGCTTTTTGCCTTGGACAACATTTGGGACGGTTTAGGAGCCTTGGTCATTCAAAACCCCGATATCCACTATTTCTTTGGGAAAGTGACGATGTATCCAAATTACAACACTGCCAGTCGTGACTTCCTATTGCATTTTATGCATCATTATTTTCCAGATAAGGATCACTTAATGAAAGCTTTCCATCCATTAGTTCAAGATTACGACCGCAACTATGTTGACGAACAACTGAAAGGATTGGATTTCAAAGATGGATTCAAAGTACTCAACAGTGCAGTAAAAGAAAATGGGGAGTTTATTCCGCCCTTGGTTAACATTTACATGAATCTATCACCGTCGATGAAAACCTTTGGAACAGCCGTAAATCCTGAATTCGGTAATGTTGAAGAAACGGCGATTCTGGTAACGATAGCCGATATTTATGCGGAGAAAAAGGAGCGTCACATGCGCATGAATGCTTAATCACTCACACACAGAGGTAATTTTAACGATCTTACCGACCATACAAATACTTGCCGCAGGAAAATCTTCGTAGGTCACAACGATTTTCTTTCCTTCTACCATAGACACATTAAATTCATTCAAATTGATGGGCTCAAGTCTCGAACCATCCTTGAGTTCCAGCACCCAACCACAGCCATCAAAACCAGTTAAGTTTTTCATTTTTGCTGGTACACCGTTTGGGCAATTTTGCTTTGCGCATGATGTTACTGCAAGAATTAAAAGAAAAAAGAAGGTTTTTTTCATGCTTAAATTTCGGTTACAAGCTGGTGTTTTTCAATCAATTTTCGCAAGTTAATCAAGGCATAACGCATTCTGCCCAAGGCTGTATTGATGGAAATATTTTCCATTTCAGCAATGTCTTTAAATGACATTTCTTGGTACAATCGCTTAACGAGAATGTCGCGTTGGCTTTCGGGTAAATGGTCAATTAATCCAACCATCTGAGTTTCCAACTCTCCATAAGCCAAGGTTTCGTAGGCGTTTTTCTCATCCAAAGAAAGCACGCTAAAAATATTGAAGTCCTCACGGCTAGATGATGATTCCGAAATCATACGCATCTTGCTGCTTTTCCGAAAATGGTCAATCACTAAGTTGTGTGCAATGCGCATTGCCCAAGGCAAAAATTTCCCCTCTTCATTGTAGGCTCCAAGCTTTAAGGTATTGATGATTTTCACAAAAGCCTCTTGAAAGATGTCTTGCGCCAAATCTCGGCTTCTAACTTTCATGTAAATGAAGCGGTATATTTTGTCTTTATGGCGCAGCAAAAGGACTTCAAAAGCCTTTTCATTTCCATTTACATACGTGCTTATAAGGTCACGATCGTCAAGATTGTTCAACAACATAATCTACTCTACTTTAATGTAACTAATTGAAATTCAGAGTAAATTTTTGTCTATAGGCGATCGTCGTTTAGAATTAACAGCTGCTAATATACCACATCATTTTAAAAAAACAAACTTTTTCTTTCTTTTGGAAGAAACAGAAACTTCACTTGAGTGTTGTTATCTTTGAATTAAATCATCGGAATGTCCACTCAGAAATACATTGAAGTCAAAGGTGCGCGAGTGCACAATCTAAAGAATCTCAGCGTTCGCATTCCTCATGGAAAAATGACGGTGATTACTGGTCTTTCGGGATCGGGAAAATCTTCCTTGGCATTTGATACGCTTTATGCGGAGGGCCAACGAAGATACATCGAAAGCCTCTCTTCATATGCCCGTCAGTTTTTGGGCAAACTGAACAAGCCTGAAACCGATTACATCAAAGGAATTTCGCCAGCCATCGCCATTGAACAAAAAGTAATCTCAAGCAATCCAAGATCAACAGTTGGGACAAGCACCGAGATTTACGATTATTTGAAAATTCTATTTGCTCGAATAGGCAACACCTTCTCGCCCATTTCAGGAGATCAAGTGAAGAAACATGTGGTGAAGGACGTCATGGATGTCGTCAATTCCTTTTCTGAAGGAACAAAAATGCTTGTGTGTTGTCCGATTCCTGGCTTTTCAAGATATGGGGTCGAACGGCAATTGTCCATTTTACACCAACAAGGTTTTAGCCGATTGATGCTCAACAACGAGACTTTGCTGATTGAAGATCAAATGGAAAGGGCTGATGCCGAAATTGCGAATGCTTTACTTGTCATTGACCGCATAGCGCTGAATTTGTCGGATGAAGAACAAGCGCGCTACGCTGATTCAATTCAATTGGCGTTTCTTGAAGGCGCCGGAGAATGCCAAATTCGCATCGTGGAATCTGGTGAAACACGTTCGTTCACCAACCGCTACGAATTGGACGGCATGGAATTTCAGGAGCCGAGTGTTCATTTCTTTACGTTTAACAATCCATTCGGGGCTTGCAAAACATGCGAAGGTTATGGACAAGTCATTGGTGTGGATCGAAACCTCGTTTTTCCAAACAAACAATTGAGCATTTACGAAGGTGCGATTCAACCATGGAAAGGTGATACCATGGGAGAATACCTCAACGAGCTCATTTACAGCGCGAAGAAATTTGACTTCCCCATCCATCGTCCTGTGCAGGAATTAAGTTCTGCTGAATTTGAACTTTTATGGACGGGAAACAAACATTTTACTGGTCTGAACGCCTTTTTCAAATTTTTGGAAAGTCAAACCTATAAAATTCAATACCGTGTAATGCTTTCCCGCTACCGTGGAAAAACGGATTGCCCAGATTGTCATGGCACTCGTTTGCGGAAAGATGCGAGCTATGTCCGTGTGGAAGGAAAATCTATTGTTGATGTTGTCCTCATGCCAATTAGTGAAAGTCATGCATTTTTTAAATCGATTGCCCTTTCAATCTATGATACACAAGTTGCAAAACGAATTCTCCCAGAAATTACAAGTCGTTTGGGATTTTTAATGGATGTTGGACTCGGTTATTTGACCTTAAACAGACGATCAAACTCCCTGTCGGGAGGAGAATCGCAACGCATCAATTTAGCTACATCTCTTGGAAGTAGTTTGGTTGGATCCATGTATATTTTGGATGAGCCCTCCATTGGTTTACATCCTAAAGATACGGAACGGCTTATTTCTGTTTTGCACAGACTGAGAGATGAAGGAAATACCGTAATCGTTGTAGAGCACGAAGAAGAAATTATGCGTGCCGCAGATGAAATTTTAGACATCGGACCACTTGCAGGGGCTTACGGCGGAGAAGTTGTATTTCAAGGAAACCATGACGCCTTGATGAGTGCAACAAACAGTTTGACTGCAGAGTATCTCACTGGAAAACGATCCATTCCTATTCCAAAAAAACGCCGAAATTCCAATACGAAACTTACCGTTTCAGGAGCACGACAATACAACTTAAAAAATGTAACAGTAGATCTTCCTCTACATAGTTTTGTGTGCATTAGCGGCGTCAGTGGATCTGGGAAATCAACCTTAATTCGCGAAATTGTTTACCCCGCTGTACGGAGACACTTGGGTGAAGGAGATAGTGAAATGGCTGATTTTTCAGGGATTTCAGGAGATTTAAAGCTACTGAAAGCGGTAGAATTCGTCGATCAAAATCCAATAGGAAAATCCTCAAGATCAAATCCCATCACCTACATCAAGGCCTTTGACGATATCCGTGAGCTGTATGCCCGTTTGCCTTTGGCGAAATCGCGCGGATACAAGGCAGGATTCTTTTCATTCAACATTGAAGGCGGTCGCTGTGAAATGTGTGAAGGTGAAGGCGAAATAACTGTTGGGATGCAATTTATGGCCGATGTGCATTTGCAATGTGAAACCTGTTTAGGAAAACGCTACAAGCAAGAAACGCTTGAAATTATTTACAAGGACTTGACGATTTCTGATTTATTGGATTTGGACATTCAGGCGGCCAATGATTTATTTGCAAAAGGGACAGACAAATTGGAACAAAAGATAGCGGACAAGATTAAACCCTTGATTGATGTTGGTTTGGGCTATTTAAAGGTTGGACAATCCTCCAGTACATTGAGTGGTGGTGAAGCGCAGCGCATAAAATTAGCCTCCTTCCTTTCCAAAGGTCCGGGCTCACCTTCTACCCTTTTTATCTTCGATGAACCAACGACAGGATTGCATTTGTACGACATTGAAAAGTTAATTCTTGCCATCAATGCCTTAATTGACTCGGGACATAGCGTCATTGTCATTGAGCACAATGTTGACGTCATCAAGTGTGCCGATTGGGTGATTGATTTAGGTCCCGAAGGTGGTCAAAATGGAGGACACATTCTATTCGCTGGAACGCCGGAAGGACTAGTAAAACAGCAGGACAATTCGACGGGAACTTTCTTGAAAAAGGTTTTAAAGTGAGAATTAAGAATGAAGGATTGAAAATTAAAAATGAAGGATGAAGATCATTTACTCTTCTACCTCACTCACCACCAACTCCCCTTCGCTTCGTGCAATAACCGCAGATGCTAGGCAATTCCCAAGAACATTTACAGACGTTCGTGCCATATCCATCAGTGCATCGACAGCCAAAATTACACTAGCTCGTTCTGAATCGAAACCTTTAACGTCCATGGCGGCGATTGTTCCTGCCAAGATAACGAAAGAAGCACCACGAACCCCAGCAACACCTTTGCTCGTAAGCATAAAGATCAAGCACATTGAAATCTGTTGTCCGATACTCAAATCGATGCCACACATTTGCGCGACAAACACCGAAGCCAATGACAAGTACAAGGTTGTACCATCCAAATTGAAGCTATATCCTGTAGGAATGACGAAGGCAACAATTTTTCGAGGAACACCAAATTTCTCCATGTTCTCCATCGCTTTAGGCAGCGCTGCCTCGCTGCTTGCCGTTGCAAAGGCCAAGGTCAATGGTTCGGCAATGGCCTGAATAAAACGCTTGATGGGAATTTTCGCAATCAAGGCAATAGGCAACAGAACGCAGCCAACAAATATAACGAGTGCAACATATAAGGTTCCAACAAGCTTCATGAGGTTGTATAAAATGTCAACCCCAGATTTAGCTACGGTACTCGCCAAAGCGCCAAAAACAGCCAACGGTGCCACATACATGATGATATCCGTAAACTTAAACATCACCTCAGCTAAGCTTTCGCTGAAATTCAACATCGTCTGCTTGTGCTTCTCATGTTTCACCATGCCAAGACCAATGGCAAAAACCACAGAAAAAATGACCACCTGAAGAACTTGGTTTTCAGCAATGGATTTGGCAATGTTTTCAGGAAAAATCTCCACAAAGTGATCTTTGTGTTCCTTCTTTTGCTCCATCAACTCTATTGATTTGGCCTTGTCCTGTTCGCGTGCTTCGACTTTCACACCAACTCCCGCTTGTGAAACATTAATGGCCAAAAGCCCAATAAACAAAGCCAAGGTGGTGACGATTTCAAAGTAAAGAATGGACTTTAAACCAATTCGTCCTACTTGCTTCAGATTGCTATGTCCTGCAATTCCAACAATGAGCGTTGCAAAAATCAATGGAGCAACAAGTGACTTCACCAAGCGGAGAAATATTTTCCCAAATCTTTCCGTTTCCAAAGCAAAGGCAGGAAAGTCCATACCGACTTCAATTCCCAAAATCATAGCAGAAAAAATCCACAAGGACAACTTCTTTCGCTTAAAGGAAATCACAAAAAGGAAAGCAATCAGGGCGAAACGGACAATTTTGAATCCGATTGGATCTACACCTGGCAGTGCACCTTCAATCAAAAAAACAAGTCCGATATTCAAGAAGGTAACGATGTACCAAAACAAGCTGTAAACATTTCGCAGTGCAATCATGCGACCAAGATACACATTTTGCTTTTGAGCTAAATAGAGAATTCAATTTGATGAATTATTTTTTTAATGCCAATATCCAATTTTTAGAAAGTTTTTCGTAATATTGCCATGTCATCTAAGGGAAATGTTCTTTTCCCACTTTCTCAAAAACAGTTTTTTTTGACACTATACATTATCGTATTTATTTAGCACTTCTTTATGGATAAAAAAGACCTGGAGCGTAAGAAGCTTTCTGATCTTCGTGAAATTGCAAAGACCAATGGAATAAATGATGCTGATTCATTGAAGCGGCCTGAACTTCTTGCAGCAATCTTGGGCGGATCGAGCTCAGTAATGCCCTCATCAACGGAAGAAGCATCAGCTACTGCAGTACCTGTTGACTCTTCATCAAGTGATGCTGTCGTTGCACAAGATAAGCCACACAGAAAACGCATTCGACGAGAAGAAACTCCACAGCCCTCTTTATTCAGTGAAAAACGCTTGCCTGAAATCACTCAGCCCGAAGCAATAGCAGAATCAATTCCGGTAGAAGAGCCTGCGGTAGTCCTTAATGAAGATGTCACTCCTGAAGCAAAAAAAGGAGGACGTAACTTACTTGATTTAGCTCAGAAAGGGAATGCTCAAGAACAATCAGAAATAACACCAGTAGCATCAACAGAAACAAGTACTTCAACAGACGGAGTTTCTGAAATTAACACTGGAAATGAACAACATGAGCGTCGTGATCGAAATGAACGCTTGAATAACAATAGAAATCAACAAGGACAGAATCCTAACCAGAATCCTCGGAATAATCCCAACCAAAATCAAGGGAACAATCAAAACCAAGGAAATAACCAAGGAAATAACCAAGGAAACAACCAGAATCAAGGTCAACATCGCCAACCTCAACATCAAAAACCAGAGGATAAATTGGAAGATGGGTATGACTTGGTAGGTATCGTAACGGCAGAGGGTGTATTGGAAGTGATTCAAGATGGGTATGGATTTTTACGTTCATCAGATTACAACTACCTACCTTCACCGGATGATATTTATGTGTCTCAAAACCAAATCAAATTGTTTGGTTTAAAAACAGGAGATACCGTTAAAGGAACAATACGACCACCACGCGAAGGCGAAAAATTCTTTCCATTGGTGAAGGTTGAGTCGATCAATGGCCGCGACCCTTCTTATATTCGTGACCGTGTGCCATTTCAGTATTTGACTCCACTTTTCCCAGACGAAAAATTTAAACTCACTGGACACAAGCAAGAAACACTTTCTACGCGTGTAATGGATTTGTTTGCGCCGATTGGTAAAGGTCAACGTGGAATGATTGTCGCTCAACCAAAAACTGGTAAAACCATGTTATTGAAGGATGTGGCGAATGCAATTGCTGCAAATCACCCGGAGGTATATTTGATTGTTTTACTCATCGATGAACGTCCCGAGGAGGTAACCGACATGGCACGTAGTGTTCGTGCAGAGGTAATTGCCTCTACTTTTGACGAGCCCGCAGAACGACACGTAAAAGTGGCGAATATGGTTTTGGAGAAAGCGAAACGGATGGTTGAATGTGGACACGATGTATGTATTCTCTTGGATTCAATCACACGTCTTGCACGTGCATACAATACGGTTTCCCCTGCTTCAGGCAAGGTGCTCTCTGGAGGTGTTGATGCCAATGCATTGCACAAACCAAAGCGTTTCTTCGGATCAGCGCGTAAAATTGAAAATGGAGGATCTTTATCGATTCTCGCAACGGCATTGACTGATACAGGATCAAAAATGGACGAAGTTATCTTTGAGGAATTCAAAGGAACGGGTAACATGGAACTTCAATTGGATCGAAGAATCTCCAACCGTCGCATCTACCCTGCCATCGATATCATTTCTTCGGGGACACGTCGCGAAGATTTGTTGATGAGCAAAGACGTGCTTCAACGCATTTGGTTGATTCGCAAATTTATCGCGGACATGACACCTGTTGAAGCTATGGAATTTATGAAATCACACATGGAAAACACCATTTCAAACGAGGAATTCTTGGTCTCAATGAATAGCTAAATCAATGAAAATAACGATTAAAGTTGGAATTGTCAGCGCACTCATTTGGATTGCGCTAAAATACATTTTGTTTGTCTCAGGTATATTCCCAGGACAAATGGCGCCAACCGTAATGTTAAATATTTTAGGGCTATTGTCTGCCATTTCAGTTGGCCTTTATCTTCAAAAACGACGTGATACGATGGAGACCAATGCACTTTTCGATATGAAAAATGCAATGAGTTCGGGTCTTCCTTATGTGCTGATTGTAAGTAGTTTCATCTATTTATTCTACACACAAATCAATCCAGAGTTTGTCACGCATCAAATCGCTGAAGGCGAAGCGACGATTGAAAAGATGATCCATGATCCCAATCAAATGGCAAAATTTCGAAAAGAAAATCCAGATGCGGAGGTCATGACTGACAAACAAATTGAGAAACGATTGAAAGCGAACAACAAAAAGGGTGCGGATGCTGGGTTTACTGCGACACTGAGTGTTTTGGCCCTACTCCTTTTGGCTACCTTATACAGTTTGTTGGTTACCTTAATCTATCGACAGATCGTTTTTCGACCAATCAAGAATTAAAGATTTTTTGAAATTTCCTCCCCCAATTTATCATAATCTATTCCATCAAAATTTCCTGAGGACATCATCAACAACACTGAATTGTTCCATTGCTTTGACTGAATAAAATCGAGCACCTCTTTTGTGCTGTTCATCACGTTCACATTTCCCCCAAATCCTTCCAAAACAAGTTTTTTGGAAATGGGCTCCAATTTTTTATGAGCGACTACTTCTGGACTATAATAAACAAGAGCTTCGTCTGCCATCTGCATGGAATTGAGATAATGGGGCAAGAATTCTTTTTTTAAGGAGGAGAAGGTATGCAACTCCATACAGGCAATCACTTTCCGTTGTTTGTATTGATCCTTCACGGCCTTTGTAGTTGCCTTCAATTTTGATGGAGAATGCGCAAAATCTTTATACATGACAAAGCTCCCGATTTCCATCACTTTTTGAAGCCGTTTTCCCGCGCCAGTAAACGATTGAATTGCTGTCAGAAATTCGTGCGCAACAATACCGAGGGCCTCTCCAATGCGCATTGCCCCCATTAAATTCTGCAGATTATGTGCGCCAAAAACCCGCAGTTCATAGATCATCCCTTCATGAAACAAGCGTGTTCCCGTTTCTGTCACTTCGTATGTTGGGACGCCGTAAGGAACTGTTCGTATGGTGGACTCGTATTTTTGGCCTAGGCTCTTCACTTCGGTATCATCTTCATTGTAGATTAGCGTTCCGTCTTTTTCGATCAAAGAACAAAAGATATCGAACTGATCCACATAATTTTCAAATGTTGGAAACACGTTGATATGGTCCCAGGCGATGCCGCTGATAATGGCAATATTAGGTTTATACAGATGGAATTTCGGACGACGGTCGATGGGTGAACTTAAATATTCATCCCCTTCAAGAATCATTATTTTTGCTGAATCAGACAAACGTACCATACAGTCGTACCCTTCCAACTGAGCACCGACCATATAATCGACATCCATTTTCAACTCATTCACCACATGCAGCAACATCGATGTGATGGTTGTTTTTCCATGTGAGCCGCCTATAACCACTCGGATTTTATCCTTACTCTGCTCGTACAAATACTCCGGATAAGAAAAAATAGGAATATTCAACTCGTTTGCTTTCAACAATTCCGGGTTATCCTCACGTGCATGCATACCAAGAATAATCGCATCAAGGTCGGAAGTAATTCTTGTGCTATCCCAACCAAGCTGATCGGGCAAGATCCCTTGTTTTTCCAAGCGTGATTTCGAGGGTTCAAAAATCTCGTCGTCGGAACCTGTTACATGAACTCCTTTGCGGCTGAGTGCGATGGCGAGGTTGTGCATGGCACTTCCTCCGATGGCTATAAAATGTACGTTCATGAGTTCGAATTGGATTTCTTCATAAGGACAATCGTATCAACAACAGGAGGCGCAATTAAAAACAAGGTACCAAAGTCTGTTGCCAGATGACAGAGGTGCTCATTTCCTTCATTCATGATGGATGCTGGAATCATGATTGATAATAATCCGATGTAATAGACCCAGTCCCACCAATGATTGGCATCAGAATATTTCCGGCTAAACATTTGTAAACCAATATAAACCACTGTTAGAATCAACAACCACAGGGGTAAGTTAGTTACCTGACTCATTGTTTTTGCATTCCAAAAGTAAATACAGACGATGCAAGCTATAATAAATTTGCCAGCAAGGGCAGGAAGAAGAAGTGCCTTCATAAAGAGATTTATTGGTGAAAGTACCACAAACGAGAACGTGTATTCTTTAGTCTTTTTGAAATTTCCAACAATGGACTATGAATTACGGGAAATCAATAATTCTTCTTCAGTTGAGCACCTTGAGTTTCTTTTTGCCAGACATACTCCGTAGTGGGTTGACCATTTTTGGAATAGGTTAAGTCTGACAGGGTTTGTGTGCGCACGTATACGTTTCCTTGTCCGTTGATCACGACCACCCTGCGGGTTACAACAGCAACCATCAAACCATTCTCGTCATTTTGTTTAAACGTTTCTTGAGACACACCTTCTGGATATTCATTACCTAATGAATTAGCGACTCTCACTTTCACAGGTTGGGTAGTTTCGATATTGTCGAGTGTCTCTTGTGTTTCTTGAGCTTTATCTATTTGATTTTGATCGCGATTGCTTGCTTCTAAATCCGTGGCAACATGAACATCATTGATTTTGTCCGTATTTTTTCCTTGACGTTCTGTCGCTGCATCAGAATTTTCAGCCATTGACTGATCCATGATATTGATGTGTTCATTGGCGCGCTGACGTTGCTGGTCATCATTTTGAATAGCAACATCATCTATAGTTGAACTAGTCTGTTCCAGATCAATCATTTTCTTCAAAGATTCAGTTTTTCGCTCATTCGCAATGTCATCAGTCTCTGTTAGATTCTCTTGAATTTTAGAAATTTCAATTTTGTTCTTCATGTATTTCTCATTTTCAGAGAGGAATTCTTGGAATTGAACATCCTCAGCTGCCGTGAGTGTTGTTTCAATTATTCCAAGACTTTCTTGGCGATCATATTCTCGCTGAACATCAACTTCAGAAATCTGCTGATTCACCTGAACCACTTTTTCTGCAATTTCTTGTGTGTGACTTTCGGCGGTATTTGCAGATGCCATTTCCGAAATCAAGATTTCATCTTCAACCTTAATCATTTCCGCCCCATTATTTGAGGCCATTTTGGCATCATTTTCCGTCTTTTCACCGACGCTAATATCCACTTTTTCCAATTCGGACTGCGTCTCATTGTTTCTATCAATGAACTCCTGCCCCATTTGTTGATTCTCCGTTGCTGCAAAAACTATAATTTTCTCCACCGCAAGATCTGTTTCTTGGCGCTCAATCGCATTTTCAATTGCTTCCTTATCCCGTCCCTTATCAATTCTGGACAATTCAGTATTTGATCTATAATTCTTTTCATCCGCTTGCAATGACCTTTCCGACAATTCGTCTTCGGAACGAATCGATACGCCATCAATTATAGATGTATTTTTTTGTTGCGCAGCATCGCGTTGCGTATAATCTACAGCTGCTTCCTGTTCAATCAAGTCTATTTTATCTTGAGAAAATTGTTGTTCAGCCTTATTGAATTGGTCATTGGCTACATCTTCTTTTGCCTTTATTTTTTCAATATCCTCAATCTCAACTACTGTTTCTTGACGTGGTAAATCTCTATTGTCATCATCGATTCCAATACGCTTTTGCACATCATAAATCTTATTGGTTGATGCCATGTTTTGTATTTCATTTGTTTGACTTAGTTCCGACTCATCATTTTGAACGTTATCAATTTGATCTTGCATTTTTTCACTTTTCAGATTTTTTCGTTCCAAATCTGCTTTTTGAAGTGCCGCCAAGCCATCCATCACTGAATTGTCATACGGTTCACCCAAATCCTTTAGTGCACCAACATCGACCATCACAGGATTTAATAGTGCTGTAATTTCAGCTAGTTTCTTAGTGGGATAAGGGTCGTTGGGACGCTTTGATTGAGCAAGTTCAAAAGATTCCTTTGCTTTATCGTAACTTTTTGAATTAAAATAGTCATCCCCTTCTTTGAGAAGTTGTTTGTATGCCTGTTCTACTTCGGCGCTTGACTTTTCAACGTTTTTACGTTTCGCATCATCCAATTTCACGCGAACAAATGAATTGTTTGGATCAATCTTAAGTGCCTCTTCATAGGATTTTTCGGCAGCCAAAAAATCTTCACTCCCCACTTGAGCATCACCAGAACGCACCAGCTCATCAAATTTATTCTTCAGCTCTGTCTCATTTTTTCTGCTGTTGGCAATATCGTCAAGAATGAGCTGCACCTGTTCAATCTTTTCCAATGCGCTTGGATCATCCTTTTTAATCGACAGAGCGTTTTGAAAATGAACCAATGCTTGCTCGTAGTTTTCTACACTTACACTACTGATCCCTTTTGACATGTAATCTTGGAACAATTGATTTTTCTGCGCCGCATTTGCCGCATCATTTTGCTGCTGTATCAAATCATCAATTCGTTTTTGAGGCGCTGTTTCTTCTGGATTGATTTGTTTTGCTTGCTCAAAAGCAGCGATTGCCTTCGCATAATTCCCTGAACTTGCAAGCAACTCTGCTTCTTTCATTTTTGCAGCAAAATTCCTTTCCTTTTCTTCAATCTGTTCCACCATCTTCAAAAGTTCTTGCGGGCGCTTATCGTCAGGCTGTGCTTTCATGGCACGATCGATATATTGTCGTGCGTCTGCAAAATCTTTTTCATCAATTTTTGATTGGGCTGCCGCCAAGATATTCTCGAAAATTTTATTCTTTTCATCCAAGTTGTCCTTAGCCAGGCGCTCAGCTTCAGCAGCTTTGTCTACCGGAACTTTTTCTGCTGGTTTCAATCCATTGGCGTTGTTGTATTCTTTAATGGCTGCCAAGTAATTTTTTTGGACCATGAATTCGTCACCTTTACGCATAAAATCAGCGTACTGAATATCTGTTTCTTTTTGCTTGGCAAGATTTTGTTTGATTTTTTGAAGTTCTGCGATTTTAGCTGCTGGCTCTTGTTCTGAAGGTTTCTTTTGTTGTGCTTCGGTATATTTAGCAATGGCTTCATCCAATTTGTTTGCTGCTTCGGCTAATTTAGCCGCAGCCATTACATTTTGATAGTCTGTTTCAATTTGAGACAAGGCCGCATCTGCCTTAATTTTATCCTCTACCTCTTTCAATTTTTGAGACACCAATACATCAGAATGAATTGCCAAAGCTGCAGTTAATTTCACTTTTGCATCTGCCCATTTTTGGTCGGTAGCCAATTGCAAGCCCTCTGTTTTTAACTGCTGAAAATCATTTTCAAGTTTTAGTTTTTGTTCAGCGTCGGCAATTTGTTTAGTGACGTTGTCCAATTTCAACTGCACGGCTTGATCTTTCTTGAGGTCTATGGCCTCTTCATACTTGGCTTTCGCTTCCGACAGTTTAAGTCCTTTCGCAGCGACATCACCCTCACCGACTAACTTATTGAATTTCGCCTCCTTGGCTGCAGAATCAGCGACTTCAGCAAGTTTCACCGCAATTTCATCCAGCTTTGCCTTCGCTTCAGCGTTATTTTGATCGAGAGAAATAACTTCATCGTACTTCACTTTTGCTTCGTTCCATTTGGATTGATCAAAAACAGACTTTCCTTCGGTCAATAATTTTTGAATTTTAGCCAAACGCTCTTGTTCTTTCACTGCTTCCGCAATTTTGCCGTCGCATTCAGTCATTTTCTCTACTGGATAAGTCGCCGCAGATTCAAACTGCAGCGCTTCAGCGTATTTTACTTTTGCGTCTGCATACTTTCCTTCAGTGAATAAAGCATCAGCTGCAGCTATGGCATCATCGTATTTTTGTTTTTTCTCCTTTTCAGCAGTTGCAGCCAGCATCTTTTTTTCGATATCTGCCAATCGAATGATTGGATGCTGTTCTGCAGGCTTTAAATCTTTGGCAATTAAATACTTTTCCTTCGCTGCCTTCCAACTTTTTTGATTGTAGAACATATCTGCTTGTTGAATTGCTTCCTTGTACTTTAAGTCAAGTTCAGCTTTTTTCTTCTCCTCATCGACAATTTTCTGCAATGCGGCTGCCTGATCTTTCGGGTATTGTTCTGCACGTTTCGCTGCTGCCTCAGTATATTTTTCAATCGCTTGCTGGTATTTCTTTTGATCACGCAATACATCGGCAGCTTTGATTAGATCATAATATTCTTGATTTTCTTGCTGATCGACGAGTTGCTCAGTTTTCGCTTTTTGATTTAATTGATCCATTAAATCAATTTGATCCGTGGCATATTTGTCGTTCTGCTTATAGCTGAGGGCTTCCTCGTATTTAAACATCGCCTCTTCGTATTTTTTTTGGTCGCGCAATGCATCGGCAGCGGAAATGGCTTTGTTGTAATTGGCATCATTCGTGGCGCTGTTCCCTTTTGCGTCAAGAATAATTTTGTCGATCTTCGCTTTTGTTTTTGCCTTGGCTGCAGCATCGAGGTCCGGAGCGGCTTTCGCACTATTCCATGTGTATGTTTCGACAGCTTCAGTCGATAAAAATGAGAAATCACCACCTGGCACGGGTTCAAACAAGGCCGCATTTAAATTGGGAAGCGGCTGATAATCCGCACCTGCAGGTAAATCTTCTTCGACAAGCGAAACATAATTGAAATTGATGCGTTGCGAAACCAAATTGGATTTTGAAAAAACAACCGAGAATGGTTTGCTGTAGTTCACATTTCCTTTTACCGTGTACTTTCCATCTGAACCTGAAACTGCAGAACTGATGGTGCTTCCATCTTGAACGATGGCTACTGTGACACCTGGTTCTATTTTTTTGGAATTCGTGTTGGTGATGTTTCCCTTAAAAAGGAACGAGACGGATTGTGCATTTGAAAAAACACAGCAAAGCAGAAACCCGAAGACCAGCAAATATTTCATACGGTTGGAATAAAACGACATCTGATACAACGCGTTACAGAATTGGTTTAATTTTGAACTCAAATACTTACAAAGATGAAGAAAAATCTTCACATGAACGCAAATTGAGATGCTGAACATAGAACAATTGAGTTATTGGGAACGGAGTCAATATTTTGAAGGGATCGACTTTTTAATCATCGGTGCTGGAATCGTTGGATACAGTGCTGCATTGAAATTGCGAAAGGCTCATCCAGGCGCGAAAATTGTGATCATGGAGCGTGGTTATTTACCATCTGGCGCAAGTACTAAAAATGCAGGATTTTCCTGTTTTGGAAGTGCGAGCGAGTTGCTGTCAGATTTAGAAACCATGTCTGAAGAAACGGTTTGGTCGACGGTTCAAAAGCGTTGGCAAGGATTGCAACGACTGACCGAAATTGTTGGCGATGGTCTTGAGCATGAAAT
The DNA here is from genome assembly GCA_044353545.1 of Crocinitomicaceae bacterium. Lineage (GTDB taxonomy): Bacteria > Bacteroidota > Bacteroidia > Flavobacteriales_D > Crocinitomicaceae > M0103. The sequence continues at coordinate 20,710 of JBILBT010000007.1, forward strand.
TCACGGCTCATGGGACTTGTTTATGCCTTCAGAAAAAGATAGTGCTGCAAAGGTAATTGCTAATCTGACCTATTTAAATGCGAAGATCAAAGAAATCACCGGAGAAGAAAATGTGTATTCCATGGACCATCGTGTGGCTGAAAAATTTGGTTTCGAAGGCATCGAATCGAGTTGCTACAACCGTCTTGAAGGACAAATAAACACTGGAAGCATGATGCATTGCCTACACCAAAAAGCAGTTGAAGCAAACATTATCATTCTTTTTGGTGTCTCCATCGAAGCTCTTCAGTCTGCATTGTATAATGTGCAGATTCAAACATCGGCTGGATTCATTACCGCGGGGAAAGTCTTGATTTGCACCAATGGATTTGCGCGGCAGTTTTTGCCACACCATGATGTTCATCCAGCACGTGCACAAGTTTTGGTGACAAGTCCTATTGATGACCTTCAAGTCAAAGGAACTTTCCATTATCAAAGTGGTTACTATTATTTCAGAAACGTCAATGACCGCATACTCATCGGTGGCGGTAGAAACTTGAATTTCGAAGGCGAAACAACGACAACTTTTGCCAATACCGCACAAATAACGGATGCATTAAAAGAAATGTTGACCACCATTGTTTTACCAAACACTGATTTTTCCATCCATTACGAATGGTCAGGGATTATGGGAGTTGGAAAAACAAAAGCGCCTATCGTCGACAAAATAGACCAGCACATTGGCGTTGGCGTCCGTATGGGAGGAATGGGCATTGCCATTGGAAGTTTGGTCGGCGAGGAACTTGCTGATCTGTTCAGTTGACAATGGTCCCTTAAAAATGCTACTTTTGCACAAAATAAATTTAAAATGAAAAACACTGCCCTTACAGATGTACACATTGCACTTGGAGCGAAAATGGTTCCATTTGCTGGTTATAATATGCCCGTTCAATACGAAGGTGTGATTGCCGAACATGAAACAGTACGCAATGCCGTGGGAGTTTTTGATGTTTCGCACATGGGAGAGTTTGTTTTAAAAGGACCAAATGCCCTTGCCTTGATTCAAAAATTCTCATCCAATGATGCTTCAGTTTTGTTTGATGGAAAGGCACAATACAGCTGCATGCCAAACGGAAAAGGTGGAATTGTCGATGACCTCATTATTTACCGCGTCAATGCTGAAGAGTATTTTATCGTCGTAAACGCATCCAACATTGAAAAAGATTGGAATTGGATGAGTTCTCACAATGACATGGGAGTTGACATGCATAACCTGTCCGACCAATATTCATTATTGGCCATTCAAGGACCCAAGGCGGCAGAAGCCATGCAAGCATTGACCGATGTTGACTTGACGAACATGGTCTATTATACCTTCACCCATGGCACTTTTGCAGGGATTGAGAATGTCATGATTTCTGCTACCGGATACACGGGATCGGGAGGATTTGAGATCTACGTAAAAAATGAAGATGTAAAGCATGTTTGGGATAAGGTATTTGAAGCCGGTGCTTCTTTTGGCATCAAGCCAATTGGACTAGCCGCACGTGATACACTTCGTTTAGAGATGGGATTCTGCTTGTACGGAAACGACATTGATGATACCACGTCACCCTTAGAGGCAGGACTTGGATGGATCACGAAGTTCACAAAAGATTTTGTCGATTCAGATTTCTTGAAAAATCAAAAAGAAACCGGACTTACGCGCAAGTTGGTCGCTTTTGAAATGGTTGATCGCGGAATTCCACGTCACGACTACCCTATTCTCGATGCTTCAGGTGCCGTTATTGGAAAAGTAACGTCAGGGACGATGTCACCAAGTATGAAACTAGGAATTGGTTTAGGATATGTTACGCTTGAGCATTCAGCCCTCGACTCTGAAATCTTTATCGAAATCCGTGACAAGGGAGTAAAAGCCAAGTTGGTAAAACTACCTTTTTACAAAAAGTAAAATCATTGATTGTAGATCGATTATAGAGCAAAGGCTTGGGTGAACTCAGGCCTTTTTTTATGCGTCAACTTCCGTGTTTTTCGGCACTCGAAACAAAAGAAGCAAACCAATCACAAAGAATCCAACAAGCGCGATAACAGAAGTGCGGATATCGGCGAAAGACTCAATAAGACCAAAGGAGAATGTCCCGATAGCGAGCCCAATCTTCTCACTCACATCGTAGAAACTAAAATAAGAGGCATTGTCATCCGTTTCCGGTAACATCTTCGAATATGTCGAACGCGCCAGGGTTTGAATTCCTCCCATAACCAATCCTACGATTCCTGCAGCAATGTAAAACTGCCAAGGTTTGTACACCAAAAAATACACATAAACACACAGAAGAATCCATATGCAAATGGCCAATGCAATGCCTTTAATGTTGCCAATGCGTGAGGCAAGTTTTGAAAATAGAAAAGACCCAAGCATACCCACGAATTGAATGATCAAAATGCTCACAATCAAATCTTGGGTTTTAATGCCGACAATTTCCTTATTGGCAAAGGCTGTCGCCATAATCATTACTGTTTGTACTGCCATGTTAAACATGAAGTAGCTTGCGAGGTAGCGTTTAAGAACTACTCTTGACCGAATGTCCAACCATACTTTTTTCAACTCACGAAAACCGCTGCTTAGTAAATGCCCTTTTTCACCTTTCTGAGGTGTCACAGCCGGCAGACGGCGAAATGTATAGAAGGCAAAGGAAATCCACCACAAACCAACCAAAGGAAAAGCATATTTGATCGGCATGACCTTCGTGAATTGGGTCAATACAAGGATAATAATGAGCAAAATAGAACTTCCTAAATAGCCCATGGAGAACCCACGCGCACTGATTTTATTGTGATCGGCTGGTTCAGCAATTTCAGGCAAATAAGAATTGTAATACACCAAGCTACCCCAAAATCCAATACTGGCAAAAAACAAAGGAAGTATGGTCAAACCAATGGCATAAGGGGTGTAATCAACACCACCATTGCTTGGGTTAAAGAAGTATAGAAGTCCACTAGAAATGGCTCCTAAAAAGCAGAAAAATTGAAGAAAGCGCAATTTTTTTCCAGAATAATCCGCCATCCCAGAAAGTAGCGGAGTGGTAAACGCAACCACCAAATAGGAAATTGAAACCAGGTAAGCATAAAACTCCGTGTTTTTGAAATGCATTCCGAAAAATGAAACTGTATCGTAGACTGTTTTTCCCGTTTCTTCATCTTTGATGCTCGTCAGCTTTTCAAACATGATTGGGAAAATTGCAGAGCTAATAATCAATGGATAAACAGAGTTTGCCCAGTCATAAAAAACCCAACCTCGAATCGTACTTTTATCTCCCTTCATTGCATTCAGTTATTCGTTACCATCAACATACGGCTGTAAATATAAAAAATCAGGTGTAAGTTGACCATTAAAACTCGTTTCACTGCCTCTTGCAATAATCGTATCAGGATCTTCAACAAGTAAAGCTGGAAGAATATATTTCATCAATTCATTTCCAAAATCCTCGGAAGCATCTTTTGGCAATTCGCAAGGTAAATTATCTACAGCCATCACAGCAATAACACCTTCTTTCATGAAATCATCCTCTTTGCCTGTGCTTGGGTTGTACCCATAGATTGGATCGGCAATTTTACTAGGACGAATGGTTGAAGCGATTGGACCGGCAATGTCACAAGAGATATCAGCGACCACGGAAATCCGACAATTGTCTGCCTTCAAATCTTCGGAAGTGATGATGATCGGAGAACGGTTGCTCCAAAAATGGCATGGAATGTAAACGTCAGCGACTGATAGGTAACGCGAAAATGTCGATTTATACAGTTCTGGAGATGAGTAAAAGCTTGATTTCTCAAATGCTGACCCATCTTTTGGCGTGTAATAATCCTCGAGTTCAAGATGAGTAAACACAGCTTCATTGAAATTATTGGCTAAGAATTCATCCGGTGAAACCTCCTTTATTGGCAATTGATCCACGATTTCACGTGCCCCATGTCCTACTCGTCCGAAGCCCGTCAAGACAATTCGCATGTCTGTACCAGTGATGATTTTTTTCATCTCTTGTTCCATTTCAACGCGATCCGCACACGTGTGAGCTGGTTTTAAATCATACAATCCGTGCTTCAATCCATAGGTTCTGAATGCATTGTATGCCCCCACAATCCCAGCATATCTTCCGAAGCCAATGACTCGTTTGTTGTGC
>JBILBT010000141.1:0-7930 GCA_044353545.1 Crocinitomicaceae bacterium
CGTAGTCTCTTGCGATACTACCCCTTCAATTTACATCATGATTTCAATTTCATTTTCCCAATTCTCGTTCGTTTTGGGAGGGCAAAGGTAATCACTTATTTCTTTCGGTCAAGTTTTTTTTGAAGTTTTTTTGAACAACCCCAAAAACACATCAAAATCGAACTCCTCTTACGGATCTCTTTCTCTTTAGTTACACAACTTTACCTCAAAAATAGTTCCGCTAACGTTCTAACGGGGGCACAAAGATACTCACTCTTTTTAATCCTACAAGGGTTTTGAACAATCTTTTTTTAATAAAAAACAAAAGGTCCCAAAACACCAATAAAAGCGCCGATTTATTTCAAATGTCCATCTAAAATTGCAAATAACTCTGGGTACCTTTTTTCGATTCTTCTTGGATTTTCACGATAAGCCTCCATTAAAACGGCAAAAAACTCTTCCTCCGATGTGAGACCATACGCATTGAACGCGGACTGCTTCACCTTCCTTCTTAGTTCACGCTCAACAAGCGCAGACCAGATCAATCGTTCTTCTCCCTTTATAAAAGCAGGTATTCCATCAACGGTCTCATCTGCCTTATCTAACATATGTGCAAACTCATGGATTCCAACATTGCTTGCATCAAGCAATACAAATCCTTTCTTTAATGAAGTCAAAGACAAAACCATAGTATTGTCCATCAATCCTCCGTGGTGAACTTTTCCCGCAATCACTCCTTTGTGGTCTATTGTATTGTCTTCGTTAAAGTTATCAGGGTAAACCAATACTTCACTCAATTCTCCATAATTCCAATAAGGCAAGCCCCAAAAAGCAATGACCGCAGAAGACGCAACATATAAACAAGTTGATTTTTGAGGCGCATCTTTAGCTACCTCGGTGATTGTTATTTCAGCTAAAAACAATCCTATACGGTCTTCAAAGATGATTTTGTCGCGCGCTGAAAGCTTCTTATAGAATGAAATATGCTGATTCAACCAAAAGCGATCATTCAAGTTCAGCATAACTCTTGCCTTGCGCTGCATTCGTCGTATTGTCTGAATTCTCCAGATCCACAATGCTGTCGAAATGGCCAAGATGACAATAATCCCTAAAACCTTCGCGGCAACCTTCATCTCTGTTGCCATAAGTGGTGGAACAGAGAACAATAAAACAAAGAAAACAACCAACCAAGCTGTAAATCTTGCCTTTCCTTCTAAAAAACTCAAATAACTCTTCATCCTACAAAAATAAAAAAAGGGGGCTTAATAGCCCCCTAACTTATCTTATTGAATAGTTCACATACTAATCTACCCATTTATCGTCGCGCATTTCGCCTCGAATCGTTACGTCTTTTGTTCGTGCATAATCTTCTGCCGCCAAAATCATTTGTTCACGTGTATCTCTTCTCACCAAAATGGCACCGCTACCTTGAGATTTTACTTCAATATAGAATCCGTTGCGTAAGCGTGCCGGTTTTGTTGCTGGTCTTCCCATTTGTTTGTGCTTATTTAAATTGTTTCTAAATATAACACAAAACTTTGGATTTTGTTATATTTTGTGAATTTTTAAGAAATACAATCTGATAATTACTCCTCTCTTAATCGGTAATAAATGCCGTCATTTTCGAATATCATATCCACTAAATTCCAACAAATAAACAACACCAACAAGCGGTCAACTCTGCGCAATGGCAATGTTGATTCACGGTATAACTTACTTAAGGTTACTGGTTGAAATTGTCCTATGGACTTCAAAAGCAGCAACTCATCTTCACCAAAATGCTCTGGTCGCGCTGTTTTTCGCTTTTGCTCGATCCATACCCACTCCAAGATCTTATTGACAGCCGTCGTTTTATCCTTGATGCGGATGTAAGGCTTCCATTTTCCGTCGTCATCTTTTGCCCTGTGTGGGCCATTTTCTGATTTTGCCACACTTACTTCCAGTACCAACCGAAAATCTTCTTGCCATATTTTGGAAGTGATCCTTAGTTCTGGCTGACAAAATATGGATGCAGCACCTTCAAGCATGTGAATTTCTTCCTCAGGATTGCACCCTGCTATTTTACGGTTATCCTTGACACCAATAAGCAACCTTCCGCCAGAAGTATTGGCAAAGGCACACAAGGTTCGAGCAATTTTACGCTGATCATCGATACGGAATTTGAAATCCTGATTCACGTGTTCTCCCTGATCAATCAGATCCTGCAAGGTTTCCATACCGTAAAAATAGTACGAAAACGCCTGTGAATTTCAATTCTTCACGAATTCCAAATCTCAAAAGCACGTAAAGCCTGGTGACGAAGCATCGATTCTCCATTTAAAATGGTTGCACCTGCCTCTTCTGCCCTTTGAAGCATCAATGATTTTGGAGGATTGTACACCAGATCAATGACCAAATGGTCTGCTGTCAAATGATTGAATGGGATTTCGATGCACTCATCAACATTAGGAAAGGTGCCAAGTGGCGTACAATTGACAATGACTTTACAGGCATTGAGCATATGTTCATTCAAGGCTGAATAAGGAAATTGATTTCGTCCTTCTGGAGTTCTAGAACAAAAAATGACTTTTATTCCAAGGGAACGAAAGACGTGTGCGACCGCTTTCGCCGCTCCTCCAGTTCCGAGAATCAACGCGCGTTCGTGGTGAAAGGTCAGAAATGGTTTGATGGACTGATGAAATCCAAAGGCATCTGTGTTGTGTCCTACCTTTTGTCCATCTTTAAACTGAACAACATTCACAGCCCCAATTGCTTTCGCCTCATCGGAAATAGCATCTAGAAATGGGATAATGGACTCTTTGTAAGGAATGGTGACAGTCAATCCGCTCAAATGCTGAGCAAACACCTCATCAATACCATCAATCGTAGCAATCTCGTAATTATCAAAACACGCATCAATCTTATTTTTCCGAAAATAATCTTCAAAAAAAGGCTTTGAAAAGGAATAATTTAAGGTTTTACCAAGCAATCCGTATTTACGCATTCTTGGAAGACATTTTTGATTTCACGAAACTAATCAGCATCGGCAGAACGGATAGAAGCACAATGCCCAATACCACTTTGGAATTGTTCTCTTTCACCCAAGTGATTTCGCCTAAAAAATAGCCTACTAAGGTCATTGAACAGATCCACAACACGCCACCCAATATATCAAACAGGAGGAATTTTCTATAATTCATCTTGCCAACTCCTGCTGCAAACGGGGTAAATGTGCGCACAATCGGAACAAATCGCGCCATGATGATGGCAAAAACTCCACGCTTTTCGAAAAATTCCTCTGTTTTCTTTAGATAGCTTTCTTTGACCAATTGATGTCCTCGAATTTTCCACTCGAACACACCCAATCCAATGCGACGTCCAATCCAATAATTTATATTGTCCCCTAAAATGGCTGCTATACTCAAGAAAAACAAGATATAACTCAACTCCAAATTTCCAAATTTAGCATACATTCCTGCCATAAATAAGAGTGAATCGCCAGGCAGAAATGGCATAATGACCAATCCCGTTTCAATGAAAATCACCAAGAACAATACGATGTAAATTGAATCGCTGTAATGATTTACAATCCATTCAAAATCTAAATCAAACAGGTGCTTGAATAACTCTATCATTTTAGTCTAGTTGTAATGTTTGATCAACCTGTTCTTTCCATGCCAAAATCCCGCCTTCCAGAATCCAAATGTTGTTCATCTCAAAATCCGTGGTCAACAAATTGGCCATTGCTTCTGCGCGTTTACCTGAGCGACACATAATCACTACATTATCAGATGAAGAAAGCTCTGAACGACGATCACACAATTCTCCCATGGGGATATGGATCGATCCAATGTTGCAGGCCGAATATTCATAGGGTTCACGAATATCGATGATTTGATAGTTCTCCCCTCGGTGCAAAGCTTCATTCAATTCTAGCGCAGAAATGATTCTCATCGTTGATTTTTTCGTAAAAGTAGTAAAATCCCTCAAAGTCTATTCGTGGTCGATCCTCACGAAGATTTCATTTTAATGGAAATCTCCATGTGAAAAACGGCCACCTCTTCCCCGTTTTTGTTTTTCGCTTTTACATGGACCATCCGATTGATGCGTTCGCCGCTGTGTCTACTTTCATCGATCATTTCACGAATGACCTTCCCATCATTGGATTCAAAAAACACAGTGCTCTCAGCACGTTTTAAAAATTCAGCGTTCATGCTTTTGAAGGACATGGACATCCCTTTCCCTCCAGTGAAGTACATGGAGTGAATCGCTCCTGCCAAATCGGCACCAACCGCTAATACCCCGAAATACATGGATCCGAGATGGTTTTTTGTTCTTCGCATTAAACGTATTCGTAGCACAACATGCTCGTCATCTATTGCCAACAAACGTGGACGAACGAAACCAATCATTGGAATTTTAAACAACCCAAGTAAAAACAAGAGCCACCGCATTTTTCCCAAGCTCGGTAAATTAGGATGCTGCATAGAATTCTTTTTTGAGTTGGCCAACAATGTCCTTGATACTGCGTATGGAGTTCACATGTTCAATCGATGGTCCTGCGCACCAAACAGTTTTGTAGGTTGAACTAAATGCTGCTTTCTGCAAACTTTTCATTCCTCGAATAAAAACCAAAGCTTTGACCCATTTCTTTAAACGCTTGTTTCTATTCAACAATCGCTCAAACCAATTTTGCTGGGTCCCCACTTTCTGAACATAGGGAGTATTGATGACTGTGCAAGGCGTACCCGACAATTTTGTCGTCATCACGATGTCCTTTGCACCATAGTTGACACATGCTTCTTTGTATTCCTTTGATACCGGTGCTTCCTCGGATGCAATAAAAATACTTCCCATCGAAACGCCCGCAGCACCCAAATCCATTATGGACCGAATTTCTTGACCCGAACCTACGCCACCCGCGGAAATGACAGGAATTGAACACGCGGAAGTCAAGGAAGGAATCAAATCTTGATAGGAAATAGAACCCGCATGTCCACCGGCCTCTTTATTTACAGCGATCAATGCATCCGCACCCAAGGCTTCCACTTTTAATGCAAATTTGACATCTACCACATCGCAGAACACCTTTACTCCATGTTTATGCGCCAAACGAATCGTTTCTTCGGGCGAACCTAATGACGTAATGATGAAGTCTACTTTTTCTTCGAGACAAACAGCGAGCTGATCTTTGAAGTAAAAATTGGACTTATTGACAATTAGATTGATTCCAAAAGGACCTGCGACTTGAGTACGAATGGAACGAATCGCTGCACGAAGTGCATCTGTGCTCTTATAATTTAGAGCTGGAATCGCTCCCGTAATGCCCGAGCGTATTGCCTCGACAATCATATTTTCATCCGAAACTAAAAACATCGGCGCCATGATTACTGGAAAATCAATTCCCAGCATGCTACACAAATCAAGCGATGACGCATTTTTCTTCATTTCTTAAAGGTATGAAATTTCAATTTGCCTGCATTCAATCAAATCATGTTTTGACGATGTGAATTGCAAACAAACAATACCTTTGTGATATGACTAAAAAACAAGCTTGGATTCATGCATTGCGCTTGCGTACATTGCCCCTTTCTATTTCCGGGATAATTTTAGGTTCTGCCTTGGCCTTTTTTAAAGGATTTGAAAATTATGTGGTCCTTGGTTTGGCCTTGCTGACAACCCTACTCTTTCAAATTTTGTCTAACCTCGCCAATGACCTGGGCGACAGCATGAAAGGCACAGACAATGCTCAGCGTGTCGGTCCAACAAGGGCTGTACAATCGGGAGTGATTTCCCCCAAAGAAATGAAAAATGCAGTGATTCTCACATCTGTTTTGAGTTTCATTTCAGCTGGAATACTTATTTATTTTGGCACCCAAGAGATGCCCCAAGCGACGATATACTTTTACATCGTCCTAGCCATTGCCTGTGTTGCAGCTGCCATTATGTATACCGTTGGCAAAAAAGCCTACGGCTACAACGGACTTGGTGATTTGATGGTTTTCCTTTTTTTTGGGGTAGTGAGTGTGATGGGGGTTTATCCACTTTATGCCAAAGCAATTGATTGGACCTTGCTCTTTCCTGCAAGTACCATTGGCTTATTGAGTACTGCCGTTCTGAATTTGAACAACATGCGCGACCGGGTGAACGATGCGGCATCAAGCAAACGCACCTTGGTTGTCATGATGGGTGGAGATCTCGCTAAAATCTACCACGCCATGCTCATCATTATCGCATTAGGACTGCACCTCTACTTCGTAAGTAAATTGCATCATGAACTCGCCTTCATTGGCCTGCTACCAGGTGTTGTTTTGGTTTTGCACGTGCGAAAGGTGATGCAAACCAAGAATCCAAAAGATTTTGATCCCGAATTGAAAAAAGTGGCGCTCTCTACTTTTGCCTTGGCTCTGCTTACCGCAATTGGATTGATGTTGAATTAGGAATTTGATCACTGCGGGAATTTGGCGCTACGCGATTCAGAATTTGATCCCTGCGGGAATTTAGGATTTGATCCCTTCGGGAATTGGGATATTCTTACCTTTAATTGCTCTTTGCAACTTGTAACTCGTAATTTATAACTCGTGGCTTCGAGAACCTCAGCCACCAAATTTTTAATTCTAACATGAAGATCTCTCTACAATATTTCCCACTTCACTTCAAAGTTCCAGCAGGGACGAGTCGTGGTGTGATGACAGAAAAGCAAAGTTGGATTATACGCATTTCAGATGGTACATCAGAAGGAATTGGTGAAATCAGTGTTATTGAAGGACTATCCCCTGAATATGTTTCATTTGAGGAATTTAAGCAGACCATTGCGCATTTTCTGTCACGTTTGGAAAATGGATGGAACGAAGAGTTAAACCAAGCCTTGCAACGCTACCCTTCAATTTTATTTGGGATTGAATCTGCCTTGCTCGATTTGAAAAATGGTGGAAAACAGATTTATTTCGATAATGCATTTGCCCGAGGACAGCAAAAACTTCCGATCAATGGGTTGATTTGGATGGGAACAGAGGCCTTTATGGCTGAACAAATCACACAAAAACTTGCCGCGGGATTCACCACGATTAAAATGAAAATTGGTACGATGGAACTAAACGCGGAACTTGCACTCCTACAGTCCATTCGAAAGCAGTTTTCAAAAGATGAAATCACTTTGCGGGTAGATGCCAATGGCGCTTATGATGTTGAAATGGCTGAAGTGGTGCTCCGAAAATTGGCAGATTTGGACATTCATTCGATTGAGCAACCCATCAAAGCGGGCAACATCGATGACATGAAAATGTTGTGTTTGAACACTCCAACGCCAATTGCGCTCGACGAAGAATTGATTGGGATTTGCGACAAGGAGGAAAAAATTAAACTTTTAGAAACCATACAGCCGCAATATATCATTCTGAAACCCAGTTTGCACGGTGGCATTTCAGGTACACAGGAATGGATTGCTTTGGCTGAAGAGCGAAATATTGAATGGTGGATGACCTCCGCTCTAGAATCGAATGTAGGTTTAGACGTAATCTGTCAGTTGGCAGGAGAATATGATAACCCACTGCCACAGGGCTTGGGCACAGGATCGCTCTATACGAACAATAGCGATTCTCCTTTGACAGTGGAGAAAGGAATGATTTATCGGAAATTGAGTTGAGCATTTCAAAACAAAACACTCAACTCATCCCAATTTCTTAATTAATACCTATCGCGCTTACCGAACCACGTTTTATTCCCCTTTTTCTTCGCGGAATCTACTTTTTGTTCAGCCGTTGGCTTCGTTGTTTTTTTTTCGTTCGGTTTATTTCTTGGCGGTCGAATTACGCGTTCCTTCTTGATGATCTCAAACACTTCCATTGGATACGGATGGTTTTCAATGACAGGAATCTTTTGGTGGATCAACTTTTCAATGTCCTTCAAATACGCCTTTTCCTCAAAATCGCAAAAAGAAATCGCATTCCCAGTATTTCCAGCACGCCCTGTT
>JBILBT010000142.1:0-7846 GCA_044353545.1 Crocinitomicaceae bacterium
CGCGCTGTCTATTTCCCCGTTATTTCGAAAGCCAATACCGTGATTGATGGGGACAAGGAAAATGTTTTCCGTTCAAAATACATGCTCTTGAAGGCCATGTCTATTGGTCAAACAAGTGAAAACAAAGATGACATCAAACCCGTTTTAAATCAATTGATTGCTGAATATCCTGGCACCGATGAAGCGAAACGCGCTCAAGAATTGCTCGACATCTTGAAAAATGGTTATTCAGCCAACCTGCCTGCCGACTTCACCAAAAAGTCATCGTTCACGTTTATAGAAGGAGCTGAACAATGGGTGCTCGTGATCTTAGGGAAAGATGAAAATTCGAACCTCTCAAAAACAAAGGTTTCAGATTTCCACCGTGAATTCTTTAGTCGTGACAAACTGAGCGTCAGCTCCAAGATATATGGAAGCGATCAAAGCATGATTCTCATTCAGAAATTCAAGGATGAAAACGCTGCATCTGAATATGTACGCATCTTTAAAGCAACACGCAAACACCTTATGGACTTGCAAAAAGCAAAAATTCTGATCATCACACAAGAAAACATGAAGGTCCTTTTCGAAAAGCAAAACCTTCAGGAATACATGATTTTCTTCGAAGAAAACTATTGATTATGCTTAAACGACACGAACGACTAGCTTTCGATAGCCCCGACCGAGTAAATCGACTTGTGGAAGGAACGAAAATCACTGGAGACATAGTTTCTGAATCCAACATTCGCATTGATGGAACAGTCGATGGCAATGTGAGCTCAAGTGCCAAAATTGTGATCGGAGAAAATGGTTCAGTTACTGGCAATATCTCGTGCATTGATGCAGACATTGAAGGGACATTGCATGGTGATGCAGAAATCAATGGAGTTCTGATTCTTCGCGAGAAAGCAACCATCCATGGCGATATCAACACCTTTCGGATTCACATCGAAGAGGGTGCTACATTCAATGGTGCGTGTCGCATGAACAGCAACAAATCCATGGCGCACAACCAAGATTAACATGTCAGAAAAACGTAAAACGTCTACCTTCGCTCGATTTTCTTCGGCGGGCATTCAAATGGGCGTCATCATAGCGCTCTTCACCTGGCTTGGCACTTGGCTCGACGGCAAATACCACACAAAAACACCATGGTTTACGATTGGACTGTCTTTGTTTGGCGTGATTGCCTCTTTAGTCATCATTATCCGTGAAGTCATACAAATGAGCAAAGACGATGAAAAAAAATAAACGCTACTTCAAATCATTCCTTCTTACCGCGCTTGGCCTTGTTGGAATTCATATCGGACTGATTCAAACATTCGGCTTGGGTCTTGGATTAATTCAGGCACTTCAGATCGATGGCTTTGTGGTCATTTTGTTTCTCTTGAGTTCCTTGATTGCGGCACCATCGCTCGACAAAGATCCAGAGCAATTTGCCTTACGCTACCTCTTGCTTACCACCCTTCAGCTCCTGGCTCCGCTCGGTGCCGTTGTCTTCTGGATGGTCTCAAAAGTTGATCATGTTCAAGCGTTGGGATTGAATATGGTGGCTATGTTCGGTCTATTCCTGACCTTTCAGTCCATCTATTTCATTCGACTTATTCGGTCATAAAAGGCAATTGATTTAACTCATTTACTTTTCCGGTGAAAACTCCTTCGGATTGTTAAAACATCTTACTACTTATCCCTTGTTACTTGAGAAAGTTTGTCTAACTTTGCACCAAAATTTTCAAGGCGTATTCTTAAATAAGCTACAATGGTGTTAAAATTTAGATTCAACCTGCTCATTATCACGATTTTTTCGATACTTCTTTCGTTTACCTCAAATGCCTCAGAAAAAAGTAAAGATTTAGATGTCAATGAGATGATCATGCACCACATCAAAGATGCTCACGAATGGCATTTGTGGGGTCCTGAGCACGGTGGAACGAGCATCTATTTGCCAGTTATTTTGATTGACGGCAGTTCTAAAGTTTTTTCTTCAAAGCATTTGTACCACGGGAAAGAAGTGAAATTTAGCTTGGAGAATGGCGATGAAGGACACTACATGGAAGGTGTTGGTCCAGCAAAAGGATATGCCTTGTACCACGAAAAAATCTACAAGCTCAAGAATGGTCAAATGATCATTAAAGACGGGCATGCTGAAAACGCAAAACCCCTTGATTTATCCATCACGAAGAACGTAGCCTTCATGTTCATCGCATGCACACTCTTGTTGGTTATTCTTTTCTCTGCAGCGAAGTTCTACAAGAAAAATGGTGCAGTTGCGCCGAAAGGGATTGCGAAATTCGTTGAACCATTGGTGGTTTTTGTCCGCGATGACATCGCCAAAGAAAACATCGATTCACACAAGTACAAGAAGTTCACTCCTTACCTCTTGACCATTTTCTTTTTTATCTTGATTTGCAACCTGCTTGGGTCTATACCATTGATTGGATCGAACCTAACGGGGAACATCACTGTAACCATGTTCTTGGCCTTGTGCACCTTGCTGGTGACCTTGTTTTCATCGAACAAAAACTACTGGAAGCACATTTATGCGACACCAGGAGTTCCGATGGCCTTGTTGCCCATCATGATTCCGATTGAATTCATTGGTATCTTTACAAAGCCTTTCGCATTGATGGTTCGTTTGTTTGCAAACATGACTGCGGGACACATTATTATTTTGGCATTGGTTTCCATCATCTTTATTAACAAGAGCGCTGCATGGGGTATGTTGTCCGTGCCGATGGCCTTGTTTATTTCGGTCTTGGAACTTTTAGTTGCTTTCTTGCAAGCGTACCTTTTCACGATGCTTTCTGCATTGTTCATTGGTGCTGCTGTTGAGGAAGCGCATCATTAATTCGTAATTTAATAAACACAAATAGCTATGATCTACGGAATTTCAGCAATTGGAGCCGGATTGGCAGTTCTTGGTGCCGGATTGGGTATCGGACAAATCGGCGGTAAAGCGGTAGAAGGTATCGCACGCAACCCTGAAGCATCAGGAAAAATTACAACAACGATGATCATCGCAGCTGCCTTGATCGAAGGTGTTGCGCTTTTCGGAGTCGTTATCGGACTTCTTGGAGGAGCGAAGTAATTGAACGATCAAGATGCGCGTACGGTTGGTCCGTGCATCTTGATTTTTTTGAATGATTGATTAAAACAGCTATAACATGGATTTGATATTACCAGATTTCGGTTTATTATTTTGGACAGCACTCGTGTTTGTTCTATTACTTTTTGTCATCACTAAATTCATTTGGAAGCCTATTCTTTCTATGGTGAATGAGCGTGAGCAAAAAATCGCTGAGTCACTCGAATTGGCAGAACGCACTAAAGCGGAAATGAAATCGCTACAAGCGGAAAACGAAAACATTTTGAAGCAAGCTCGTGCAGAGCGAGATGACATGTTGAAAGATGCACGTGAAGTTGCTGCGAAAATGGTAGAAGACGCAAAAACGGGTGCGAAAACAGAAACTGAAAAAATACTTGCTGCGGCGCGTCAGTCGATTGAATCTGAAAAAGCAGCTGCGGTAGCGGAATTGAAAACACAGGTGGCTTCATTTGCTTTGGAAATTGCAGAAAAAGTGATCCGTGGTGAATTGTCATCCGATGACAAACAAAAAATGCTTGCGGAGAAATTGGCAGGTGATATCAACATGAATTAATTCGGTCGCATGAAAAGCACGAAAGCAGCATCCCGTTACGCGAAAGCCCTACTTGAACTTGCCATCGAGAACAATATGGTTGATGCGATTGCGAAAGACATGCAACACCTTGCATCAGTGTGTGCAGAAAACCCTGATTTTATCAAGTTTCTGAACTCACCGGTCGTGCGTGCAGACAAGAAGATTGCCATTTTCAGCGAAATCTTCGGTCAGTTTGAACAACTTACTACGCTTTTTGTGAATTTAATCTTCACGAATCGTCGTGAGTTTTTATTCGCTGAAATAGCTGCATCGTTCAATGATCAAGTGAAAACATATAAAGGAATTGTTCCTTTGACCATCACTTCCGCTTCTGCCTTAAATGCAACGACGAAAGAAGCCATTCTTTCCAAAATTCGCGGTGCAGTGAAAGGTGAACTGGAAATAACTGAAGAAATTGACCCTGAATTGATAGGTGGATTCATCGTTCGCATGGGCGATACCCAAATTGATGCATCGATTTCAAATCAGCTCAACAACTTAAAACAACGATTAACAAAATAATACGCCTTAGGCGAAAATCAATAATTTGACATAGACATGGCAGATGTAAAACCAGCAGAAGTTTCTGCAATTTTAAGAGAGCAACTTTCAGGATTCCGTTCTGAAGCTGAACTTCAAGAGGTAGGTACCGTTCTCCAAGTGGGTGACGGAATTGCTCGTATTTACGGATTGAACGGCGTTCAGTACGGTGAGCTTATCGAGTTCGATGGTGGACTTCAAGGAATCGCTTTGAACCTTGAGGAAGATAACGTTGGAGCTGTATTGCTTGGACGTTCTTCGGACGTAAAAGAAGGAGATACTGTAAAACGATTGGGACGTATCGCATCGGTGAAAATCGGTGATGGTATGGTTGGTCGTGTAGTAGATACATTGGGAATGCCCATCGATGGGAAAGGACCAATCACTGGTGAACTATACGAAATGCCTATCGAGCGCAAAGCTCCAGGGGTTATCTTTCGTCAGCCAGTAACGGAGCCTCTTCAAACAGGGATCAAAGCGGTAGATGCGATGATTCCAATTGGACGTGGACAACGTGAGTTGATCATTGGTGACCGTCAAACAGGTAAAACAACTGTTGCGATCGATACCATCATCAATCAACGTGAGTTTTACGACCGTGGAGAGCCTGTATTCTGTATCTATGTTGCCATCGGACAGAAAGGTTCTACTGTTGCTGGTATCGTGAAGAAATTCGAAGATGCTGGTGCAATGGCCTATACTGTTGTTGTTGCTTCTAACGCATCTGACCCTGCTACCATGCAGTTTTACGCGCCAATGACAGGAGCTGCGATCGGAGAATTTTTCCGTGACTCAGGACGTCCAGCTTTGATCGTTTATGATGACTTGTCAAAACAAGCGGTAGCTTACCGTGAGGTTTCATTATTGCTTCGTCGTCCTCCGGGCCGTGAGGCATACCCAGGTGACGTATTTTACCTTCACTCCAGATTGTTGGAGCGTGCAGCGAAAATCATCTCTGATGACAAGATTGCAGCACAAATGAATGACCTTCCAGCATCATTGAAAGGAATCGTTAAAGGTGGTGGATCATTGACTGCACTTCCAATCATTGAAACACAAGCGGGTGACGTTTCTGCATATATTCCAACAAACGTAATTTCGATTACGGATGGACAAATCTTCTTGGAGTCTGACTTGTTCAACTCAGGTATTCGTCCAGCGATCAACGTAGGTATCTCGGTATCTCGTGTTGGAGGTTCAGCGCAAATTAAGTCCATGAAAAAGGTTGCGGGTACATTGAAGCTTGACCAAGCACAATACCGCGAATTGGAAGCATTTGCGAAGTTTGGATCTGACCTCGATGCGGCAACTAAATCTGTATTGGATAAAGGAGCACGCAACGTGGAAATCTTGAAGCAACGTGAAGGTGACCCATTCCCAGTTGAAAAGCAAATTGCGATCATCTATGTGGGAACAAACGGTTTGATTCAGCGCGTTCCAATTGCGAAAGTGAAGGAATTTGAGAAAGAGTTCTTGAACTATTTGGATGCAAAACATGCAGATGTATTGGTAGCACTTAGAGCCGGAAAATACACGGACGAGATTACAGATACATTGAAGCGCGTTGCGAAAGAAATCGCTGATAAATATTAATACGCATTGTCAATTTAACCATTGTCAATAAAGGGATATGCCAAGTCTTAAAGAAATACGAAACAGAATCCAATCCGTGGGTTCAACCATGCAGATCACTTCAGCCATGAAGATGGTTTCTGCAGCCAAATTGAAGCGTGCACAAGATGCGATTACGCAAATGCGCCCGTATTCACAAAAGCTGCAAGAAATTCTTAGTAACCTAAGTGCAACATTGGACCTGTCTGAAAATGCCTACTCCGAAGCACGCGACGTGAAAAAGACACTTATTGTCGGAATCACATCAAACCGTGGTCTGTGTGGTGGATTCAACAACAACATCATCAAACGTGTGAACGTGCTGGTAAATGAGGAGTTGAAAGGACAAGAAGTTTCTGTACTCTGTCTTGGAAAGAAAATTCGGGATTCCTACAAGCGTTCGGATGCCTATTACATCAATGATGTCATTGCGCCAGTTGAAGACATTTTCAATCAACTTTCTTTTGACAACGTGGCGATCATCGCTGCAGACTTGATGGATCGTTTCAAGAAAAAAGAATTCGACCGCGTACTTGTGGTGTACAATCAATTTGTTAATGCAAGTTCTCAAAACGTAATGACAGAGCAGCTTTTGCCGATCGTTCCTACCGTTCAAGAAGATGCAAGTTCGACAGGTGATTATATTTTCGAACCGTCAAAATCGGAAATCGTTGACGAGTTAATTCCTAAATCCTTGAAAATTCAGTTGTTCAAAGCGATCCTTGATTCGAATGCAGCGGAGCACGGTGCTCGTATGACGGCCATGCACAAAGCAACGGACAATGCGAAAGACTTGCAGAAAAGCTTGAAATTGAGCTACAACAAAGCACGTCAAGCTTCAATTACCAATGAAATCCTCGAGATTGTTGGTGGTGCAGAAGCATTGAATGCCTAAGAAAAGAAAATACATGATGAAAGCGGTGTCCAATGGGTACCGCTTTTTTTATGCCTTAACGCAAGCAGAAGCTCAATACAGCGTCAAGGAATTCTTCGGGAGCCTCAGCGTGCACCCAATGTCCAGCGCCAGCGATCGTCACCAACTGAGAGTCCGCGAAGCGTTCCTCCAGTTCTGCGATGTCTTCATCCCTAATGTAGCCCGACAATTCCCCACGGATGAACAAGGTCGGCAACATCACCTCCGACTCAGGAACCTCAGCCAGTACTTCCGACATCTTCGCCTCCAACACGGGCAAGTTCATGCGCCAAGCCAATTGTCCCTTCTCCTTCCAATAGAGGTTCTTCAAAATGAATTGACGAACACCGTCCGAGTCGATGTGTTGCTTTAGTATAGCTTCCGCCTCGCTGCGTACCTTGATCGTTTCCAAATCGATGGCATGCATCCCTGCGATGATGTGATCGTGGTGCTGTGGATAGGATTTCACGCCGATGTCAACTACAATCAATTTTTCCAAGTAAGAAGCGTAACGTTGTGCGAAATGCATGGCTACCTTCCCTCCCATCGAATGGCCCAATAAAATCACTTTAGAGAGGCTTAGCGAACGAAATAGCGCTTCCACATCCTCTGCCATCAAGGCATACGAAAAATCATCGCTCCACGGCGAATGGCCATGGTTCCGCAAATCGACAAGAATCACCCGAAAATATTCAGACAAGCGCTTGGCGTGTGTTTGCCAATTGTCTGAAAACCCGAACAAGCCGTGTAAAATCACCAAGGGTTGACCTTGGCCCATTTCCCTGTAATACAATTCCATCTGAGAAATTTAGTACACCGAATCACTCATAATCGCCTCGATGTAATTCAGGATCTTCTCCCGACCAAAAGCAGATTCACTTGACGTCGTAAACACTGGAGGAAGTGCTTCCCACGATTGCAACATCACCTTTTTGTACTTCGCCAAGTTCTTTTGAAGGGCACTCGACGACAGTTTATCTATCTTCGTGAAGATCATCGAGAACGGAATCTCCTTCGATCCGCACCAATTCATGAAATCCAAATCAATTTGTTGCGGTTCGAGGCGGCTATCCAGGAGCACAAATACATTCATCAACGGGGCGCGTTTCGTAAGGTAATCCAC
>JBILBT010000143.1:0-7769 GCA_044353545.1 Crocinitomicaceae bacterium
AATCACCCTGAAGAAATCGTTACCCTTGACGAGAAATTGAATGTTGTAATCCTTGATTTTGATGACGATAAAAAACGTATCGCTCTTGGATTGAAGCAACTTCAACCACATCCATGGGATGCACTTGATGTGAACATGAATGTAGGTGATAAAGTTTCAGGTAAAGTTGTTGTGATGGCTGATTATGGTGCGTTTGTTGAAATCGCAGCAGGAGTTGAAGGCTTGATCCACGTTTCTGAAATGAGCTGGTCTCAGCACTTGCGCTCGGCTCAAGACTTCTTGAATGTTGGAGACGCCGTTGAAGCTGTCATCCTTACATTGGACCGCGAAGAGCGTAAAATGTCTCTTGGGATCAAACAATTGATGCCAGATCCATGGTCTGAAATCGAATCGAAATATGCAGTAGGGACAAAACACAATGCGAAAGTGCGCAACTTCACCAACTTTGGTGTATTTGTAGAGCTTGAAGAAGGTGTTGATGGATTGATTCACATTTCTGACCTTTCTTGGCAGAAGAAAATCAAGCACCCATCTGAATTCTGTAAAATAGGTGACGAGATGGAAGTGATTGTATTGGAAATCGATCGTGAAAGCCGTCGTATTTCTTTGGGTCACAAACAACTTGAAGAAAACCCATGGGATGTATTCGAATCTATGTTCAACGAAGGTTCAGTTCACCAAGGAACAATCATCGAGATGAAAGACAAGTCAGGTATAGTTTCATTGCCTTATGGTGTTGAAGGAATCTGTCCATCTAAACACCTACGTAAAGAAGATGGATCTAACGCGAAATTGGAAGAAATTCTTGATTTCAAAGTAATCGAATTCAACAAAGAATCGAAGAAAATCGTTGTTTCTCACTCACGCACTTTCGAAGAAGGTGAAGATCGTCCAACTGCACCTAAAGGAGCTGGAAAGAAATCAGGTGGTGAATCATCAACTTCGCAAGCAGTGAAAGCAATCAATCAGAACTCTGAGAAATCAACCCTTGGAGACCTTGATGCACTTGCTGAATTGAAAGAAAAAATGGATAAGGGGAATAAATAACCCAAAGCCAAGACATAAAAAAACCGACTTCTGAAAAGGAGTCGGTTTTTTTTGTTTTAACCTATTTATAAAACTGAATTGCCCAAAGCAACAAGTTGATCTTCGGTTTTAAATCCTATAGATTGTTTAACTAACTTCCCTTTCGCATCGATAAACAATAGGGTTGGATATGCACTAATCTTATACAAACGACTAATCTCAGCTCCGTCAGCGTCCTTTTCACAATCAATTTTCAGGTTCACAAAATTATCATTGAACAACTCCCCTACCTTTGCGTCCATAAATGAGGTTGCTGCCATCTTCTTGCATGGACCACACCATGAGGTATGCGCATCAATGAAAATTAGTTTTCCCGTTTTAACTGCTTCCTTTTTAGCCGCTTCGAGCGTCATGTGACTAAATTTAATACCTGTACCTTCTGAACCTGTTGTTGATGATTTTTCGGTAGTTGATGTAACAAAGGCCATGGCGACAAAACCAATTGCGGCGATAAGTGCGATTCTTTTCATGTTTTTCTTTTTAAATTAATCTAATTTTCTAATACAAAGGTAAACATACTCAAAGTTTCCCCTTTCAAAAGTTGTTACCTTTGAATCAAATATCATTCCAACTAATCGGATGTTGAACGTTGATTATTCATATTGCCAATCGGAACAGAAAATGCGTGTTGAACGGTTTCTGAAAGAATGGTACAATGAAAAGGATACCATCACTGCTAAAACTTCTGGATCAACTGGCGAACCAAAAGAAATCATTTTGAAAAAATCTGCAATGATTCTTTCAGCCCAACGAACATTAAACCATTTTAAAAGCACCTCAGGTTCAATAGCTTTTCTTTGCTTATCCCCTGAAACCATTGCGGGAAAAATGATGATTGTAAGATCGATCGTTGGAAATCTTAATCTCCATGTAGGAGACAATATAAGCAAACCAGCTATTCCGAGTGATTTACTCATTGAGCTATGTGCCATGGTGCCTTTGCAACTCATGAACATTTTGCAGGGTACTCCGCACCTACTTAACAATATTCGTATCAATCTCATTGGTGGAGGCCCCGTTTCAACAGCAGCCATCGACCTATTGAAATCCAATAATCACAGTGCTTTCCATACGTTCGGGATGACGGAAACAATTTCACACATTGCTTTGCGTTCCATCGGCAAATTCACTGAACCGTTCTTTACAGTATTGCCTGATGTCAGTATAGAGCTAATGGACGGCAAACTTATTATTGACGATCATTTGCTTAAGAGTGGACCAATTCACACGAATGATTTGATTGTAAAAATTGATGACACGCATTTTGATTGGATCGGAAGGGCAGATTTTGTTATTCTCAGTGGAGGAAAAAAGTTTTATGCTGAGGAAATTGAATTCAACATTCAACAAATCGTCAATCTTCCTTTTTTCATCGCTGGAGTTGATGACGAACATCTTGGACAACGGGTTGTTTTGTACATTGAATCAGAAGCTCATGTTTCATTCAAAAAAGAACAATTTAGCACATCCTTACCGAGCCATCAAATACCAAAAGAAGTCATTCACATAAATTCATTTGTTCGCACCCAAAGCGGAAAAATCGACCGGATTTGTACCTTAGCATTAACCATTAATTGTGTCGCTGAAAAAATACTATAATCAACTTGGTCTGTCCGAAACAGCAAACTCGGAAGATATTCGTCGTCAGTTTAGAAAACTGGCCATGAAATACCATCCCGACAAAAATCAATCTCAAGGAGCGCAAGAAGAGTTTTTAAAAATTACCGAAGCATATGAAGTTTTAACAGGAAAGAAAAAAGTCCAAGAACAACGTGTTGTAAATAAGCCAAGTACTCATCGTGCGGAACAAAAGCAACGTGTCCGTGAAGCGCGAAAACGGCATTACGAGCAAATCATTAAGGAACAAGAAGAAACAGAAGTATACTTTAAAGGACTTTTAAATAGTCGTGGTTGGAAAGTGATTACGGTCAATGCTCTCGTTGGGGCGATTCTCTCACTTTGCTTGTGTCTAGATTTATTCCTTCCTCATCATTATTCAGAAGCCCGAATGACGCACTATGCTTTGAATGTATATTCATCGGGACAAACCATTGAAAAACATGTTTCTTTGGTGAAAACTGCTGAAAACGAGGAATATTGGATTGAAGAATTGGACTTCCCATTTTATGGTCAATACCCTGATTTCTTTGTGCAAAAATCTTGGATTTTTCAAGACCCTACCAACTTAGTGTCGATTCAACATGGAAAATTTGCTTATTATGCTGTGCACTATACGTATTTTTCCTTTTTCTACTTGTTGATTCCCGTTTTTCTGATTCCCGCCTTCACCTGCTATTATAAACGAAAAACAATCACATTCACGATCCTGTATTACTTAAGCCTTTACTTAAGTACAGGTTTAATGCTCTTATTTCTAATTTCAGATATGCATTGGCTGCATCTACTTACACTCGGATTTGTGTGAGTTACTTCTTCAAGGCACGATCCATATCTCTTCGATCATCGCGTTCTTTCATGTCGTGACGCTTGTCATGTAGTTTCTTACCTTGGGCACAGGCAATGTCAATCTTGACCCATCCCTTTTCGGAAATAAACATTTTGAGTGGAATAAGTGTATTCCCTTTGACTTGAAGAAACTTCGCGATTCGAACTATTTCTTTTTTACTGAGCAATAATTTACGGTCGCTTCGCGGTTTGTGTGTGTAAAAAGAAGCGTTTGAATATTCTGAGATGTGCATGTTCCGAATCCACACTTCACCATTGTGCATGATGCAATAGGCCTCAAGAATACTTGCTTTTCCACTACGAATACTTTTCACTTCAGTTCCAGACAACTGCATACCTGCAGTATATTCATCAAGCAGGTGGTATTCAAACCTTGCTCGCTTATTCCGGATATTTAGTTCATTAGGCTTCATTGGAAGATCTCGAACGTAAAGTTACCAAATAGTTAGCGGCTTTTTAACCTTGAAAAAAAAAAGTGAGACTTTCATCTCACCTTTCATTCTTATCGAAGTACATTTACGTGCCCATTGACGCGCTTGCGTTCATCATTCATTGAGACTTTAAATTCGATGACCCATGTGTAGGTTCCGTCTTGGACATCGCGTTTTTCATCGGTCCCGTATGCTCCATCCCAGCCATAGTTTGCATCATGAGATTCGAAAATCACTTCTCCCCAACGGTCATAGATGAATAAGGAATAATCGTAGATATCAAACCCTGAAGTGAACACTGGTTTAAATGTCTGATTGTATGTATCACCGTCAGGAGTAAATGTATTGGGCACATAGTAAATCAACTCCTCAATGATTTGAATGACTGAATATGCTGTATCTGCGCATCCGGCAGGTGAAATCGCCACTAACATCACTTCATAATTTCCATAAGGACTATTGGTATAGTCATGGATTGGGTCTACATCTGTTGAGTTCGGCGACCCATCTCCGAAATCCCAAACATAATTGCTTGCTCCAGTGCTGTTGTTATTGAAGGAAACTTCCATGTTATACTCATTGATTGTATTCGTTGACGGAGAAAATTCTGCATTAGGAAAGCCTTCAACACAAACAGCATCAAGCACCGTTAAATTAGACACACATCCATTCTGTGCTGTAACTGTTAATGTAACATCATAACAACCAGGTTGTTCGTAGGTATTTGTTACGGTTGAACATCCTGTAAGTGTAGTTCCATCACCCATATTCCACACACAATTCACGGAGTTTAATGTATTGTTTGTGAATGTCACTGACAATGGGGTGCATCCCACCGTGACTACTGGTATAAAATCAGCCAATAAATTTGAGTTTACGGAAACAGTCAATTGATCCGATCCTGTACATCCCGCAACAGATGTTCCTGTTACCGTATAAATCGTGGTACCTGCTGCAGGAACAAATGGCACATTATTAACAACGACTGGAGACCAAGTGTATGTTGCTGCACCCGATCCCGTCAACGTGATTGGTACTCCATCACAAATAACGATATCATTTCCCGCAACCACTGTGGGCAATTGGTTAACGAGGACAACAACCTGATCTGAAGCAATACAACCATTGGCATCCGTTCCTGTAACTGAATACGTTGTAGAACCAATTGTTGGGACAAATGGAGTTCCATTCGTTATTGCCGGCGCCCATGTATAAGACGTTCCACCGTTAGCCGTTAAAGTCACCTGACTTCCATCACACACAGAAACATCTGTCCCTGCATTGATCGTTGGAAGCGATGTTGCAGTGACTACTAACTGATCTGTTGATGTACACCCTGCAGCTGTAGTCCCTGTCACTGTATAGGTCGTTGCTCCCAATACTGGTATAAAGGCAGTTCCATTCGTTACCAAAGGTGACCACGAATAGGTCGTTGCACCTTGTCCAATTAACGTTACCTGCGCACCAATACAAACCGTTTGGTCTGGTCCACCAATCACTGTTGGAAGTGGATTCACGGTTACAAGTATTTGATCCGTATTGACGCAACCAAGCGCTGATGTTCCTGTTAACGTGTATGTTGTTGTTGCAGCTGGTGCAAAGGCTAATCCATTTACTACAGGTGCTGTCCATGAATATGTTATTGCTCCTGTTCCATTCAATGTTACCGTTTGACCGGCACATACAGCAACATCAAGACCTGCATTTACCGTTGGCAATGGATTCACCGAGACAATTACTTGATCCGTAGATATACAGCCATTGGCATCCGTTCCTGTCACTGTATAGCTGCTTGTCGCTGTCGGATTGGCCGTAACGATTATACCTGTCGTTGCACTCAATCCAGTCGCTGGTGACCACGTATAAGTGCTCCCCCCAGTCGCTGTAAGTGTTGTTGAACCGTTGATACAGATAGCTACATCAACACCAGCACCAATAGTAGGTAGCGGATTGACATTGACCACAACTTGGTCTGTCGATGTACATCCAGCTGATGTTCCAGTAACTGTATATGTTGTTGATCCTATCGCAGGAGTAAATGCTGTTCCATTCGTTACCACCGGTGCCCAAGTGTAGGTCGCTCCTCCTGTTGCTGTCAATGTTACTGTCTGTCCAGCACATACGGTTTGATCCGCACCTCCATCAATGGTTGGCAATGGGTTTACAGTAACGATCACTTGATCAGTTCCAACACATCCACTGGCATCTGTTCCTGTAACTGAATATGTCGTTGTTGTCGTTGGGTTAGCTGTTACAATCGCTCCTATTGTTGCACTCAAGCCCGTTGCTGGTGACCAAGTGTAGGTCACGCCGCCCGTTGCTGTCAATGTCGTTGAAGCTCCAGAACAAATCGCCACATCTGCCCCCGCATTAATCGGTGCATTCGCCAATACGCTTACAATGGCTTGATCGGTCGAAACGCAGCCATTGGCATCCGTTCCTGAAATGGTGTAGGTCGTTGTTATTCCTGGTGTGAACGTTACCGTTGCTCCTGTTGCAGCACTCAAGTTGGTTGCCGGTGACCATGTGTACGTTGTTGCTCCTGAGGCTGTCAATGTTGCTGTCGCTGTTGCACAAATCGTTACATCCGCCACCACTATTGTTGGCAATGGATTTACGGTAACGAGTACTTGGTCGGTATTGATACATCCATTCGCATCTGTTCCTGTTACAGTATAGGTTCCTGTCGCTGCTGGTGTAAATGCTGTTCCGTTTGTCACAACCGGTGCCCATGTATAGGTCGCACCTCCTGTAGCCGTCAAAGTCACTGTCTGACCAGCGCAAACCGTTTGATCCGCGCCTCCATTGATGGTAGGTAATGGATTTACGGTGACAAGCACCTGATCTGTTCCAACACATCCACTGGCATCTGTCCCTGTAACTGAATATGTCGTTGTTGTCGTTGGGTTCGCCGTTACACTCGCTCCTGACGTTGCACTCAAGCCCGTTGCAGGTGACCATGTGTATGTCGCACCGCCCGTTGCTGTCAATGTTGTTGAAGCTCCAGTACAAATCGCTGCATCTGCTCCCCCATTGATTGGTGCATTTGGAAGAACTGTCACCGTTGCTTGATCTGTTGAGATACATCCTGCAGTCGTTCCAGTTATTGTATACGTCGTTGTTGTTCCCGGAGTAAACGTTACCGTCGCTCCTGTCGCTGCACTCAAGTTTGTTGCCGGTGACCATGAATACGTCGTAGCTCCCGTTGCTGTCAACGTCGCAGTTGCCGTTGCACAAATCGTTACATCAGCTACAACAACCACTGGCAATGGATTTACCGTTACTAACACTTGATCAGTATTGATACATCCATTTGCATCTGTTCCTGTTACCGTATAAGTTCCAGTCGCTGCCGGTGTAAATGCTGTTCCGTTCGTCACAACCGGTGCCCATGTATAGGTCGCACCACCCGTAGCTGTTAATGTTACCGTCTGACCAGCACATACCGTTTGATCCACTCCGCCATTGATCGTTGGCAATGGATTTACAGTAACGATCACTTGATCTGTTCCCACACATCCACTGGCATCTGTTCCTGTAACTGAATATGTCGTTGTTGCCGTTGGGTTCGCTGTTACACTCGCTCCTGTCGTTGCACTCAAGCCCGTTGCAGGTGACCATGTGTAGGTTACGCCTCCCGTTGCTGTCAAGGTTGTTGATGCACCAGTACAAATCGCAGCATCTGTTCCCGCATTGATCGGTGCATTAGCCAATACGCTAACAATGGCTTGATCTGTTGAAATACAGCCATTGGCATCCGTTCCTGAAATGGTGTAGGTCGTTGTT
>JBILBT010000008.1:0-24604 GCA_044353545.1 Crocinitomicaceae bacterium
AACTGATTGGGAAGATTATTTCTATGATATAATTGGTGTTACGAAGCCATTTGAGGGAAAAGTTGAAACGATTGAACTAGAGTTTTCGAAAGACCAAGCACCTTACGTGAAGACGAAGCCAATCCACCCCACTCAAAGGGTAAAAGACTTAGAGGAAGGTAGACTCTTGGTTAGAATTAAAGTAATTCCTAATTACGAACTGGAAAAAACGATTCTGAGTTTTGGTGATCAGGTTACAGTGGTCAGCCCTGAATCACTCAGAGTTATCATTAAAGATAGACTTGACAAAAGCAAAATGAATTATTGATTGTTTTTTGAAATTGTAATACCTGGGCTAAATTCTAGCAGCGAATACAATTACGCTATTCGTCGGGCTCTATATCAATGGAACGAGGAATGTTTGAATTTTAGCGGATGACTCTCGATTGAATTGACTTTGCTATAATTTAACTATATTCATCCCTTAAAGTTTTAATATTCAACCTGCTGTTCTGAGGATTTATAAAATACTGCGTAAAACCTTCTAGAAATAGATTTGACTTCTATAGTTTTTCGTTCAAGGTTTATAAATGGCGTGTAAATGAATGTGTGACAATTGAAAGTGAGATGGCTATATTGAATCCTGAATTATCGATTATTGAAAAACTTCGACCTGCACCAACGGAGGGTGAACTTCATCTATTAAAATTCTTAGAGACAAATTTGTCCGACGATTATGAGGTATATTTTCAACCCTATTTAAACGGGGATATGCCGGACATTGTCATCATGAGAAAAGGTTCTGGTGTGTATATTATTGAAGTTAAAGATTACAACCTTGAACTCTATGAGCGTGGCCCTTCGTATTGGACTGTAAAAACTGGACAACTCAATAATTCAAGACAAAAAATACCATCTCCAATTCAACAGGTATTGCGTTACAAGGAGAACCTTTTTAACCTTCATATTGAAGGACTTCTAGATCGGAAAATCAAAGACTTTAGACACTGGGGTGTCGTGAACTGTGGCCTGTATTTCCACAACGCGACCAACAAAGAAATCAATGATTTCGTACAAACAGAATCTACGGAGAAGGATCATGAGAAATATTTGAAATTTTTAAGTCATTACGATTTTATAGGATTTGATGGATTAACCGCTGAAAACTTCAACTCAATCATGTCGAATAGGCGTATGAATCGATCTTCTTACTTGTTTGATGACGATTTATACAATTCTTTCAAAAGGTACCTGAGTCCGCCATCCCATGTGATTGAACAAGGAGTTGATATCACCTATTCAAAAGAGCAACAATCGATACTTGATGTAGATCCAAAAATTCAGCTGAGAGTATCTGGCGTGGCAGGTTGTGGAAAAACATTTACCATTGCTAAAAGAGCAGTAATGGCGCACAAACGCCATCATGGAAATGTTCTTATTTTGACATTCAACATATCCTTAAGAAATCTTATTCGGGATAAGATTAGCCGAATTCGCGAGGAATATGCCTGGAAGGCATTTCATATTGTTCACTATCACGGTTTTTTTCGTTCAAATATTCGAAATCTAGAAGTCGTTTCTGATGGATTGGATTCTTGGTCAGATATTAACATCTTCGAAGGCGTAAAAAATAAGATTCAGAAGTATCAAACCATCATCATTGATGAGATACAGGACTTTGTGGAGCCTTGGGTTAGAATCATCCGAAAGTATTTTTTAGCAGAAGATGGTGAGATACTCTTTTTTGGGGATGAAAAGCAAAATATTTATCATCGCGATATGGAGGCTGACACGAAAATGCCCTTTACTGGTGTAAGATATGGTAGTTGGAGAACGATGAAGACGTCTTTTCGTATGTCGAATGATATTGGACGTGTAGCCACACTTTTTCAGAAGGAGTTTTTTGAGGGAAAGTATAAGTTGGACGAACAAATTTTAAAGGAATCGCAGACTTCCATTTTTGAAGTTCTAACGCAACCCATTTTGAAGTATTACAATATTTCAGATTATTCAGACCCTATTAAATCCATATCGAACGCTTATTCAACCTTTGCGAACTTGCACGGAATACATGACAACGACATTGCCATTCTTTGTTCCAAGGTGCGTTATTTGAGGCAAGTAGATTTTGAGATTCGTCAAAGAAATATTAGAACGAATGTCATGTTTGAATCTGTAGAAACACTTCAGAAGATTTGTGAGAATAGAAAGTTAAATTATGAGATGTTCCTCAATTTCGAAGCAGGAGGTGGTCTTAGTCGGGCAAGTAAAGAGGATCAGGCAGCATACTACAATGTTAAAGAGGATCTAGATGATTACAGGAAAAACAAAAAACTTCATTTTTATCCCAACCCTGGACTTGTGAAAATTTCAACTACTCATAGTTTTAAAGGGTGGGATAGTCATACGCTGATTTTAATCTTGGATCGTGAAAATGAAGACCAAGAAGAGTTTACCAATGACGAAATGGTTTACACTGCTTTAACAAGATGCAAGGAAAACTTAATTGTGATTAACTTAGGAAACGAGAAGTACGATAACTTTTTTACTAAAGATGGTGTAAGAAGGTTCTTCAATAAATTAGATCGCATTTAAAGTACGAATCTGCGATTGTTGCGAATGAATACAAGGTTTATCTCGATTTAGAATAATGTTTATGGTTACGAAAAAAAAATGATTTTTTGATCATTTGAAAAGAAAGTGTCCTAAATAGAAGGCAAAGGAGAATGAAGGTGGAAAATATTTATGCTCCATTATTTACAATATCAGTGAGTTACTGACTTCTAATTTTACTAGAATATTACTCTGTTTTAGCATTGATTCGTTGAGATTCTTCATAAATAATGGCAATCAAAATTTTATAAAATCCCGTTATTTTTTACAAGCCATTTTCTATGCAGGTACACTACACAAAAGGAGTTTAGTTTTGTGAAAATAATTTCAACGAACACTATGCTCATTCAGAAGACAACACCAGAAGAAAGAATGCAAAATATCATCGTATTTGAACAAATAATATTCTCATTCTTCTATTTGAATATTCTTGGTTTTAAAAGGATTTTGAATGATGAAGTTGTTTTTAATCGTGAAGGTAAGATGGCTTTTTTAGCGAATTTAAACTCAAGATTCGCTGAAATAAAGGATCACGATATACATGGAATAATAGTTTGCAATGGGTTAAGAATGGATGCTTTACCAGGTTGCGAGGTATTAGAAATGCATAATGCAATATCTGAAGAACGACACCATGAGAACGGATTTTTCATTGCTACAGCAAATACTCCACCTAGAAAATGAGAGGTAGTTCTGCGATTTGCGTTTCGTTTTAAAAAAGGGAAAGATGTCGCAATGCAGCGTACCAGAGAGTTTGTCCAACTCAACAAACTCTGTAATACCGAGGATGTCATAATATATAATTAAATGAATAAAAAACTACATACATTAAAATTGGGCGTGAATCGAGCATCGCAGAAAGAACAGGGGTTCTTTGATGGAAGATTTGTATCTCGAACGGAAAGAGATAAAACTAAATATTCACGGAAGATAAAACATAAAAAGAGTAATACGGAGTCCAACTAATTTGTAAGCACGTATATTCGTTTGTTTTGAACATATATGCTTTTGGTTACTCAATGATGTTTGCTATATTTAACTGCTGCGCAATTAGGGTATTGAAACATGGGTGTTGTTTTTGAGATTCGTTTCAAGAATTGATCGACACTTGTATCTTGAGTGGTGGGTATTGTTGTACTGTTACTTCGGTAAAAATCGGTTTGAACAATATTTCGAAAATTCAAGGTTCAACGTTTCTAAGTGACGTTTTACTAGTAGTTCTATGAATTTTTAATGAACTATGAGCTGTAATGACATAAAGAATATTAATTGCGCAGCCTTTTTTTAATATGAATTTAAGTAAGAAAGAAATAGAAGTTGTCAAGTCTCAATTTGATAACATTAAGTCAGTTGATGACTTGGTCGTGTTATTGAATGAGATCCGATTACTCAAGTACGGGGAGGATTCTAGAAGTGAAGTTAAAACCAAAATTACGTTAGCGGAGATTAATTTTTACAGTAATGAGTATCTAGATGAAGAAAAGCTCAAAAAACTTTACACAACTTTCGAAATCAATAAAAAGTCGGGTGGTAAACGCATCATTTCAGCCCCAGTTTATAGATTGAAATTTGTCTTGTCATGTTTGGATACACTGCTAAGAGTAATTCACGTACCCCATCCGAGATCTTTTGGCTTCGTTGATGGACGAAGTATTGTCAATAATGCAAGTTTTCATACCAATAGAAACTATGTTTACAACATTGACCTTAAGGATTTTTTTCATTCATTTGATAAAAATCGGATTAAAATGGCTTTGTATAACGAGCCCTTTAATTTGAAGGGGGAGAGAGATGTTATTGCTTATAAAATTGCCTGTATTTGCACATATAACTTTAATGGACGGAGAGTTCTACCTCAGGGAAGTCCTACGTCACCAATAATCACGAATATTATTTGTTGGCGATTAGATAAAAGGCTTCAAGGTTTGGCAAAGAGATTCGGTGCAGAATTTACCAGGTATGCTGATGATATTACTTTTTCATCAAATCACAATGTGTACAGAGAGGAGTTTATTGCTGAGTTGAGACGAATTATCAGTGAAGAAAATCTTTGGATAAATCCTGAAAAAACAAGGCTTCAGAAAAATAATGTTCGACAGTCCGTGACTGGTTTAACTGTCAACGCTGGAGTGAATGTTGCAAATGAGTTTATAAAAGAAGTTAGAATGTACTTATACTACTGTGAGCGTTATGGCTATCAGAAGGCAAAATTTATTTTTTTGAAGGATTTTCAAAATGATGATAAAGGAGTAATCGTTTTAAATCCCCCTGAATTATCTGAAGTTTTGAGAGGGAAGTTGAACTATCTCTCTATGGTAAAAGGAAAAGAGAATAGTACGTATTTAAAATTTGAGGAAAGGTTCAATAAGTTATTCCCTGATTCTGGAACGACATATCTTCAGCGAATAATTGCTGCTTGGGAGAATAATGGAATTGAAAAAGCAATTAATCTTTACAAAGATTTGGAGTCTAAGGGTAAAAATAATCAAGAAGCAACGAATGAAAAATATAATTATTTAAGAAGCTCAACAGAAAAGAATGCAGTGTCTGAACCAGAATTTAATGGCGAAATGCAATATTTCTTCAAGAAGTATTTGAATCAAGATTTTCCACTTGAATCATTTATGGAAATGCATGGGTGGCAATACACAAATGAAGATTCTCTCAAAATGGCATATGATAATTACATTTTAGAGGGAAACACTAAGATTCTTCATGAATTAAGGAAAAAAGAGGAATTCGCAGGCTTTAAGCCAAATAATATTACTGACGAAGATTGGTATTCTTTTTTAATGCACTTGATTAAAACGGAAGATGATGTTTTGAATTTAGAATTCATAGAAGAAACCATTAAAGCAAAGCTAGAATCATACTACGATAAAAGTGGACTCGATGGATAAAATGGACGAAAAAATAATATTTGCAGGAACACTACTTGGTATTAAGGGGATAACGCCTTCGCAAAGATTGAAAATTTTGGGGTTGCTAAAAGCTGAGTATGAGGTGAAGGAAACTCTAAAGGAGCAGAAAAGCTTTCATGATCCACGAGTGGGCCTAGCATTATTGTCAGAGTTTACGAATGATAATTATCCTGTCAAGTGGTTGGTTCATACGGTTGATAGACCAGAGTATAGAACGTACAATGATATTGTCGATCCAGTTAAAAATCTTTTAAACTACAAGCGTTGGGTTCGACTGCTTGATTACGATAAAGATCTATGGTGGGACGTAATATTTCCCTTTGTCTTTCAAACAAAATTAACAAAGGATAAGGATGAAAATGATATACCTTATGGTTGGGGTAGGAAAAACATTAAAATTGGATGGCAATTTCCTGATTTAATTAAAGTTTGGTGTGAAAAAAACATGGATAATAAAACTCCTGATGAAAGGAAGTATCCATTTGAAATGAGTCTTCCGAGTAACATGGAATTTCCGAGGGGAGTGCGCACTTTTGAAGATGTGGTGAGAGAATTTAACAAGGAGATACGATACGAACGTAACACGTTAAGTCTCGAAATAAATCAATTAGGACAAGAAGTTTTTAAGCAGCATAATTTAACGAACAAGATCGAAGGCATTACAAAGCTGTATGTGCATACATGGAAGGTAAGGAAAGCACTTCACAGAATATTTGGCATGATACATTGGAGGACAGAGAACAATGAGGTTTTAGTGACGAACCAATATAATGAAGATAGATCAATGATGTGGCTAAAAATCACTCATGTTGATTCCAAATCGCCTAGTGCTCCAAATGATAGTGCTCTAAGTGGTTCTTATGGTGATTTAAGAGAAATTATTATGTGGTTGCGAAACGTGTGTGATTTTTCGATAGAAGGGAAATTCATGGACCCAAAAATAAACGATTATAAACCTTATCGAATCTCATATTTATACCCGGATATGACTTTTAATAGTGGTGATGTTGGAATTGCGAAAATTGACTCGCTCGAAAATGAACAAGTGGTTAAAGGATTTACATATGTTTTGGGCTTTTATTTATTTAAATCGTAGTTCAAATGAGAAAAGTAGTATTGTTGGATAAGAGAACAAGTAGACAGAAAGAATCACTTGAGATATCTGGGGTTGCATTGTCAGAGCTCAATAGCATTGATGGCCTTGCAAATTTGACCGGAAACGATTCAAATGAATTCTTATTAGAACTGAAAAATGGAAATTCGGAAGTTTTAAATGCATATTCGCTTTTCATTTTGCATGAATCGGATTTAACACCAATTGATCTGAAAATTATATCTGAGGATTGCTCAACTAAAGGTAAATCATTAATTCTATTCAGTGGTAGTATTCAGCAAAATTTGTTTAATAATGAAGGATTTGACAATCTTTCGATTAACTCAAAATCTCTATATTCCGATAAGTTAATAGAATTTGTAAAAGGGTATATAACAGGAAGAACTCAACATATTACGGAATTAATTTACGGAGCAAATTGGGAGTTGAATTACGCATTGATTTATCGTCAATTAATGATAGATATAGAGAATGGGGATGATTTCATAAATGATGGAATTGATAATAAACGAGACATTCTTGAAGCTTGTGAATCAATTATTGGTAAAAAAACCAGAATAGAATTAGATGAATTTATAAACCGAAAAATTAGAATGCTTTGAAAATATTACTTATTCACAATGATAACATCAATTTTTCTCTGATTGAGTCTAATGAATTCAATAATTCATTCTTTTTCGGAGTTACCAAACAAGCACTTTTGAGAAAGGGATTTAGTTTTGATGCCCATATTCATGATGAACTTTTAAAATGCTTTTCGGATAATATTCAATATGATTTAATTGTTATTCCCGCGAGTTTATCTCTGGATAATTATATCGAATTTACTGGTTTAAGAGTAGCTCATCATGTAAGGTTGACCAAGGAGTTTAATCATCAGAACGTCCCACTATTGATAATTTCGGAAGAGGAGCCCAGTCAAATACGCAAACTTACCAGTTTAGCAAATATTTTTTTCACGTCTGGAGTATTTCATTCTAAGAATCAGGATACAAAATTGATTTTCGATGAAATAAAGAAATTGTTCCAAGAAGGGATGTGTCCGATTGATCAACTACAATTTGAAGAGTTTCTCAATATAATACATGTAGAGCCTCCTCCAAATTTTGACTTTAAACATTCAGTTGTTAATGAATATGCAATTTATTCATGGTCTAAAATGGTAGGTCTGACAAATAGTGAAATTGAGATTGAATTAATGACAAGGTTATATTTTAAGTACTTAGATGCTGTAAATGGGAGTCATTCTATTCGGGATGAGGATCAATTTGGCTTTAAGAAAATAAATATTGATCGTCCATCTAAAATTTTATTGATCGATGATGAAGCAAACAAAGGTTGGGGATCCTTTTATAAGACTATTGCAGGAGACAATGTTGAAGTAATTGTTCCAGAAATAGATTATACAGTTGATGAAGGTGAAATCCTCAATAGAGTAAAGGAGGAGATTCATCATTATAATCCAGAAGTGATTTTACTTGATTTAAGATTAAGTGAGAATGATCTGAGAAAGGAAAATGGTCTTACAGGCGTGAAGATTTTATCTGATTTGGAAGAAGATCCGAATATTAATAAAGGAACTCGCATAATTATTACTTCTGCGAGTAACAAAATTTGGAATTATCTAGATGCTGGAATTAGAGATAGTGATTTTCTTGCTGGAATAATAATTAAAGGTGCCGAAAAAAATTCTGGCATACATCCGGTTGTAAAAGTTATAACTACAACAGATGGAGCAATAAGGTCTGCGATCTATTTGAAAAAAATCTATTCTATTATACAAAGCGTTAAAATCGCTATAAGTTCTGATTTTCCAGAATACAAAGAGGATGTGGAGGATTCATTATTCGTTTCTTTCAAGATGATACGTCTTGGAATGTCTAATAGGAAATACTTGAATTATGCTTACTCTGAACTTTTTAGAATTATTGAGGGCTTTATAAAGCTAGATCAAGTTTGTCAAGTTTCAGAAGGTGAAATTCTGATAAAATCGACAAATAAGTATTTAATTGCGGGGGTTCAACAAAAATCTGGAAGTTATCTAACTTCAGTGGGTTATCAAGAGTCAGGATTTATAATAAGTAATTCTGAAATCAAAAAAAGAAAGTCAGGCGAATTTGATACTGATCCGCTTTGCAGGTTGGTTCTTTTTTATGGATATGGGGTTGCTGTTGATGCTCAAATCATGAAGGACTGGTCTAAGGTAAACAGGGTGAGAAATACGAAGGCAATTCATAAATCTAAATTGGATAAGGGCGCAGTAGATCAAAAGGAAATTGAAGGAATCTTGAATTTTTTGAAGTTTATTGTAATTAAGAAAAATAGGTGTACAGGCAATGAGAAATATCAAGTAAGTATTTCGAAAAAAAGTAATGAGAACAGAATTCAAGGGATTCTATCGGAGAATGAGGCACTTTTAGCTTTAAAAAATAAAATGAATAAGGAGAAATAGAATCAGAATCGAATCACCCTATCAATTCCTCTCGTAACGGCAGTATATTTCCATCGCAAG
The DNA here is from genome assembly GCA_044353545.1 of Crocinitomicaceae bacterium. GTDB lineage: Bacteria > Bacteroidota > Bacteroidia > Flavobacteriales_D > Crocinitomicaceae > M0103. Next base: position 9,140 of record JBILBT010000008.1, read on the forward strand.
TCATTTGCTCCAAATGTGTTAATGTAAACATCACTCCACTCTCCTCCCTGGGCTTTATGGCATGTTATAGAATGACCGTACATCAGTTTAATAGAACCAACATATTTATCATCTGAAGGATTCTGTGATTCTCTGAATCTAATGTTCTTGATGTACCGTTTTTGGATCATTTTATTTTCTTGTTCAAAATCAACTTGACCTCCATGATTGGTAAGTGATTCAATTAGAAGCAAGTCTTCTATTATTTCGTCACTAAATAGCGGTCGAAACTTGATGGCAACAAAATGAAGTCCTTCCACTTCCTCCACACGATTCCAATCAACTTCGATTAACTCTACATGGTCCCCATTATAGAGAATGGATTCATTTCTAGTCCAATTACGCGTAACTAAGAGTAAGTCACCAGGTTCTAAAATGTTCTTATTGTTCCCATACAATTTGGTGCGAACGAGATCATTAAAGAATGCATTTGCCTTATGTGAAATTCCAATTGCAATACTTTTATTAGGGCCTTGAGATTTGAATTGCTGAGTGTACCGTTCTGATGCGGCGTAGATGTTTTTGGCATTTTCACCCCGAAGATTGAATTTGTCTTGACCATTGTCGATAGCCGTTCGGATTCCTATAGCATTTTCTAGAATATAACTTCCATCCTCTTGACGCTTCACTTCTTTGAGTTCATGCATTTCCCCTTTAAATGAGAATGTTTTCTCAATGTATGTAAGATCCAATGCATTAGAGTTTTGTTCATTAACGGGGGGTAATTGATAATTGTCACCTAGTAAAATTATCTTGTTCCCAACATTTGCTTTTTTTACAAACTCAATCAGTGAGTGTAGGAGTCCCTTTGAAGTGACATATTTTTCATCATTAGATGATTTTGAGGCTATCATAGATGCTTCATCGATGATGTACACAGTAGGTTTTTCATCCGTGTGATGTTTTAACTTAAAAGTGACTTGTCCTGTCTTTTTATTTGTTTCAGGAATAAAAATCATAGAATGAATCGTGGAAGAAATGCTTCCTGCCTTTCTCCCAATAATTCGTGCAGCTCGTCCTGTAGGCGCAGCAATTTTATACTCTCTATTTTCAGCATTTAAAAATCCTATTAATGCTGACACTATTGATGTCTTGCCAGTTCCTGCAGCACCCTTTAAAATAAAGCAATTCTTGTCAGAAGAATTGCTGACAAAGCTGCTTAGTGCATTTAATGCATTAATTTGATCTCTCGTAGGATTGTTGAAGTGTAAGAAGTTTAAAATTGAAGTTGCCATAGTGATGGTTTTTTGTTTGTTTCGACAAAGTTGAACCATTTATGTGTGGTGTTTCTGCACAGATCAAATCAGTCGACCTTTAGCACTTTTTTTGGATATATACTATTACAGAATCTAAAATCGTATTAGGTAACCGACACTAGAATATTTAATTTAAACAAAAACTAAATAATCTATTTAATCCCGAATTATTTTGGAATTGAAATTAAAAGCTATATTTGAAACTTTTACAACTAAAAAATATAATCTATTTGTTCAAATTGAAGAATACTTATGGCGCAATTAAAAGATCTTGCAACCCTTGCGATAAATCAAATTTCTTCAAAGGATTTTTCTGATTTTGGAAATATTTCCTTTGCTTTTCCGAAACAACTCTTGGAGAATAACGAAGTAGATTGGGATAATTGTTCAATTGTGGATTCAAATTTGGCAAAAATCAAAGCAGTCGTTCATAAAGGAGACATTGTAATTGTACGCGAAGGTTTAAGTTGCGGGTATATTTTTTTACATACTTCAGATAAACCGTTTATAACAGGACGTGCATGTGCAATTGTAAAGCCAACTGATGCAAATTTATATGAGCGCCTTGTGTTAAAACAAGTGGAGATAAATAATTTAATAGTTGGTATTACCGCCCCTCGAATTTTTCTAAAATCATTGTCTGAACTTGATGTTTAATTTTCTGTTGGAATCATTTTTGTAAGAACTTGAATGATGAATTAAAACAAATACTCAAAAATTGTATAACTTATGAAAACAGTAATTGAAATATTAATTGATGTTTCTGGGTCTATGGCAAATCCATTACCTCCAGAAAACAAGAGAAAAATTGATCTTGCTAAAGAAATACTAATTGAAAAAATATTACCGCTAATTAACTATTCTGACTCAGTTGGTATTAGATTATTTGGAGGTAAATGTGGAATTATTGGACAAGCGGAAAATATACCTAATGCTAGTTTTCATAGGTTGAAAGATTTTATATTAACACAAATTCCTGAACCGAGTGGTACCACTCCATTAGCTCTTGCAATTCGCACTGCAGTAGACAATCTTAGGCAAGAGCCTTATGCTGATAAAATTATTTATTGTGTTACAGATGGAGGAGAAACGTGTGGAGGAGATATTATTGCAGAGGCAGATTACGCTGCTCAAAATGATATTAAATGTCGCATTGACATTATTTCTATTGGAGAATTAGATGCAAAAGCGAAAGAACAATTTGCTTACATCACACACAAGACAGGAGGTAAAAATATAAATATTGGTAGAAAAGGCACTAGTAAAAAGATAATTGATAAGGAACTTGCACAATTGAGTGAGGTAGGAGTAGATGAAATTGTTGATTTAATTGACAATCATTACTCTAAAAACAAAGAGGTCTTTAAAGCATATGATAGTAAATCAGTAATGGATTACTTAATGAATAAAAGATTACCAATTAACTATATTCCAGGCGATGATTTTGCTTCATGTCAAAAACTTCTTATTATTGAATATTACGATGATAATATTGAAAATCTCTTGAATGGCTTAGCTCATATTGACAGATGTAGAGATATGAATAAAGAAGTTTTGTTATTGATGAATAATTGGAATAATGATTTTCATGAACAAAACTTAAAACCATGGTTTAAGCAATATAGATCAAGAGGTATTACTAAGTTTTGTGTCAAATTAGATGGTTTCAAGTCTTATAAAGAATTTTTATAATTGGTTGAAAAGTACCACAAAGAAAAGTGTTCGTTGTCCAACTAAAGTGAACTTTTTCTTATTTGGAGTTTCGTATTGATTCAAAAAATAAGTTATTGATTTAATTTTCCATTCGAAGTTTTGTTACTTCAACACTTGATTCTTTTCTAGTATTTTCCAAGGGCAACCATATACTAATAGCTACTATGACTTTTTGTTATAATTGCAGAATTTAGCGTCAGTAATGGAATATTTTCAATAAATCTCTGCCACTGAAAGTTCTGCTCTCATATTTTCCATGACGATCTGGATCTTCTGTTCAGAACTAAAGATTCTTCTTGTCTTTCTTCTTAAATCTTTGATGAAGTTCTCAGTTGTCTGTTTCTTTCTTTTGTTGTTCTCCATAATTAATTAAATTTAAACATTAATAAATGGAAACACCAACTAAATTATAACTCATGAACGGTCCACTTTATGCTGACGATTTACAGTGGAGAAAATAGAAGAGGATTGGGGGTAAAAGTGATTGTTAGGGAAGCCACATTATCAATACCTATTAAGAACTTAACTAATAACTACTAATGAAACAAAAAGAGATATTTGGTTACCTTCAGAATATTACCAATGATCATGTAATATCAGCCATGCGAAAGTTGGACAGAGAGGAAATTCCACGTCGCAGACAATGAGATGAATACGATGTGATTGAACCGGATACAGGTAAAGGTTATCCGCCACCGTTGTTAATTGAAACAGCATATAAGATTGCTACGGGAAAAACACTGCCAAACGACTTCTTCAATAATATTGGTGCAAGAAGTCCACAATTCAAATTTATAGAACGATTAGGATTTTCGATTATGAGTAAAAAACAAAATAGTGTTGAAGAAGAAATAAAAGCGTTAAAAGAGAAAAGTATACAACTACACTCATTAAGGGATTCCTCCGCTTTGTTTAGTGCTTGTGCGCCTTCAAATAAATCAATTCAAATTGCATTAACTGAAGAAGATCGTTGGAAACCAGTTGATAAATTTGAACCTGTTGTACTAATACGTCATTTAATTCTTGAGCAAATAAAGGCTGGAAAGACTATAAATGATACGTTAATTCGAGATTTAAAAGAGAAAATTGATAAGAGAGAAATTGGTCTCGATTATAATTTTAAAACGGGCTTCTACGATAGTTTACGAGACTATCCCGATAAGAAAAGAAGCTTTTTTCATTCCTGGAAGGATCCCTTCAAATTGATGTATACATTTTTCTATTCAAGAAAAGAGAAGAGTGAGGTTAAATCAGCTATGGAGAAAATAGCTGAACAAATCGCAAAACAGTTAGGAGTAAGTAATCCCGGAATTCACATTGTTGGATTTGAGGGTACCCAAAACTTTGGAGACGAATATATTTGGCTGGCCCTATATGATAAAGAATTGCCCAATGTTCAGGAGTCATATCAAATATTTTTGAAAATTAATCATGAAGGAATGGAAGGTGGTTTGTACAAGGGACATCGAATTTCAAATGATTCATTCAATAAAAAGGTGGGCGTATTCAATACTTTTGATGAATACATTTTATTTGCGAAAACATTAGTTGATGAATGGAAATATCTGAATAGTAAACTATTAGGGAAGAAAACTCTTTTAGAGGATGATACACATTCAAAGAATAGTATTCTTTACGGTCCTCCAGGAACTGGTAAAACGTATAACACGATAAATAAGTCTCTAAAAATATTAGGGGTTGATGCCTCAAAAATGATGCGTAATGAAATAACGAAACTATTCAAGGAAAAAGTAACCGAGGGTCAAATCGTATTTACTACATTCCATCAATCCATGAGTTATGAGGATTTCATTGAAGGCATCAAACCACAATTAGATAACAAAAACGATTCTGAAATTGCAGATCTTTCCTATACGATTGAAAACGGTATTTTCAAAGATCTCGTTGAACGCATTATTGATGCTAAGTTATTTGCTCAATCAGCAAAAACAAATCTTTTTATTGATCCAAAACTTTTTGATCAAAATGTGAACAAATTATCTCTTGGAAACTCACTGGATGCTAACGATGATGTGATTTACGATTTTTGCATGGCTAATGATTGCATTGTAATTGGGTTCGGTGAGGATATTGATTTTTCAGGAGTTAAGTCGAAAAGCGATATTAGGAAACGCTTTCAGGATAACAGTTTTCCAATTTCTGATTCCAAGGATTTTAACGTTTCTGCTATAGAACGATTTGTCTTATGGATGAAACCCGGTCAATTGGTTTTTGTTTCAGAGGGCCTGTCTAAACTTAAAGCAATAGGTGAGATAAATGGTGATTATTATTGTGATCCTTCGACATCAATTCGTTATTCTCAATTCCGAAAAGTAAAATGGTTATATAAAGATTTGGAATTACCAATTCAGGAAATATATGGTAAGAAGTTTTCTCAGCAAACGATTTATCAGATTGATCGTCATCAAATTGATAAATCCTTCTTTAGTGGTAAGTCTATAAAAGAGGGCTTATCAAATTATGTATTGATCATTGATGAAATCAATCGAGGAAATGTTTCTTCAATTTTCGGAGAGTTGATTACCCTTTTAGAACCAGATAAACGTATAGGTGAAAGTGAAGAATTATCTGTGGTATTACCATATAGCAAGAAAGCATTTTCTGTTCCAAATAATTTGTACGTATTAGGCACTATGAATACGGCAGATCGTTCTGTTGAAGCATTGGATACTGCATTAAGAAGGAGGTTTACATTTGAAGAGATGATGCCCAAACCTGAGTTAATTAGTCCTTCAGCAATGTTTTGTCGTTTATTGTGGGCTGAGGAAAAGGCTCCATGGACTAAAAAGGAATACATCGAAAAGGAGAAAAACCTACTTGATTTCTTAGGAGCATCTCAAGAATTATGGGATGCACGGAAAGATATTTGGCAACAAATGGTAAAAGAGAGGAATTATGAAAAGTTGGATTATTTCGATGATTACTCCTTTGATGGCATTAATTTGAATGAGTTATTAAAGACTATAAATGCACGAATAGAGGCATTAATAGATCGAGATCATACAATTGGTCATTCTTTTTTTATTAATGTTCAGTCAATGTCTGATCTTGAACTCGTATTCAAAGACAAAATTATTCCTTTGTTACAAGAATATTTTTTCGGTGATTATGGAAAAATAGGTTTGGTAATCGGTAGTGGATTTGTAAAAAGGAATGAGCCTAAAAGTGAACTTTTCGCTGAATTTGACTATGAAAATATGGGTGAATTAGGGTATGTTTCGTATGATTTGATTCCATTCAAGGATATTGACTTTAATGCGGCAATTCAAAATTTAATTAAGTGAAACGAATAGACGTATTTGAGCACGGTCGATTATTAATTGATAATGACACATTCACTCGTGATCATTGGCAGTCATTTGTAAAACTTAACATCCTTCATGATGAAAAATATTTTTATGTTAGGCATGATGGTTTACAATTCAAACAATACGTTGGTGTAATTCAAGTAGATGGCTTATTGGTGCACATTCACCCCAAAGCAGACAAAGACGATAACAATGATAAATGGCAAGGTGTCTTGCTTCAAATGCTCAAAGCATGTGGCAAAGTTAAGGCGCAAACTGCTGGAAATGCCAATCTCAAAAAACAACACGTCAATTTATTAGAAGTCTATTTTGAATATTTCCTCAAAGAAGTAGATCAACTGATCCATGCAGGTTTAGTCAAGAAATACCGGACAGAAACGAGTAATGTGAAAGCATTGAAAGGTAAACTCGATTTTGCTGGAAACATTCGATACAACCTTATTCATAAAGAACGATTTTATACTGCTCACCAAATCTATGATGCAAATCACAAATTACACCAAGTATTGGCTCATGCTTTAGACATTGTAGGGCAATTTACACGCGCAACACGCTTAAACGATAAATGCAGAAGAACTCATTTTGCTTTTCCAGAAGTGGATGGCATAAAGCCAAGTTTTCAATTGCTGGAATCCATTAAAATTGACCGAAAAACGGCACCTTATGAACGTGCTCTAGAACTCGCGAAGTTGATTATTCTAAATTATTCACCAGATATAAATCAAGGTCAACAGAAAATGATTGCGCTTCTCTTCGATATGAATGTCTTGTGGGAAGAATACGTTCTTCGATCTTTAAAGAAATATGCCAATAATCAACCGAAAGAAGGTTGGGAGGTAAGAGGTCAAGAATCAAAAACGTTCTATGGCGCACACCGCACAATTCGTCCAGATATCGTTATGAGAAATGGAGGTGATGTAATTATCATAGATACTAAATGGAAACGTCCAACGAACAAGGTTGCTAGCATTGAAGATTTGCGACAGATGTATGCCTATGCGAGGTATTGGAAAACAAACAAGGTAGTTCTGTTATATCCTGGTGATCATTTTGACAGTGGTTATAAACCGTATCCGAATAAAAATGATCACGAGGTGGATTTTCATCAATGTAAAATAGCAATGGTGAATGTTATATCGAATGGAAAGTTATCTGAAAAGTTGGCGGAGGATGTGATCGAGTTAATTGTGGAAAAATGATATTTTTTAAATTATATTTTCTTCGTTACATGCAAATCGTCAGCATAAAATGGCCCGATTATAAGTTCAAACTTAGTTGGTGTTGCTATTTAGATTATTTTGGAATGTATAAAAAAAAACAACCATTTAAGAACCTCATCGGCGCTACTATAAGGAAAGCAAGTTAATGATTAATTCAACAGAAAAGATTTAACCAATAGCCTTTAATCAGTAATTAAAGGATTACGCTAACAATCGTATCTGCGGACAAGAAGGTTTTTAACGATAAAGGTGAAGACCAAAAGAAAAAAGTTGAGATCCTTCTAAATTGAATTTTATTTTGAACGATATCCAAACATACCTCCATTATTTTTACAAGCTCCGCCGCGATTCAAAGAACGGTGGAGCTCCGCACAAACCAATTTTACTCTTGGCAGTGAGTCGTCTGGTTGAAAAAGGATGCATTGATTCTCGGTTTATTGACATTACTCCAGAGCTCGTTATTGAGTTTAAGGATCTTTGGTACAAATTGGTAGTTACTGACCACAACCCCAATTTTTCTTTGCCATTCTTCCACATGCGCTCTGAACCGTTTTGGAAATTAGTATCCAAGGCAGGTACGGACTTTCCGTTAACCAGTTCGCACAGCATTAAGAGTTTAATTGGATTAAAAGATGCCTTGTTGTATGCCGAAATTGACGAACAATTGTTTCGTTTGTTCATGGATCCGATGAGCAATACTGTGATTCAAGAAGTTCTGCTTGAGAAGTACTTCCCTGACACCAAAAAGGCCTATCACACGAGTGGTGCTGACTTGTTTTCGGAGTTGGAAACACAAATCTTACACGAAGACCAAGTGGTGTATCGTCAGCGCATTGATGAACTAAAAAACAACTTATCGAAGGAGGAATTTGAGGAAGAATTGTTCGTAAGGGGAGGGGTATTCAAGCGAGAAATCCCAAAGATTTACAATTACCAATGTGCCATTTCTGGGATGCGTGTGGAATCCACATCTAACGCACAAATGGTGGATGCCTGTCATATTGTACCGTTTGCTTTTTCAAAAGACGATACCATCACCAATGGTATTTCACTTTCACCGAATTTCCACCGTGCCTTTGATCGTGGGTTGATTACGATTTCATCTGATTTCAAAGTAAAAATTTCAAGTACGGTCAGGGAAATTGATTCTCCTTATTCCTTGGGTCAGTTCAATGGAATGAAAGTTCGCTTGCCGGAGAATATGCAATTCCATCCAAGTGTCGCAAATTTACAATGGCATGAGGAGAGGATTTTTAGGTAAAATGATTATCCCTCGTTACTCAAAGAGCCAAGTAGGCAATTCTTCATTCTTCATTCTTCATTTTTAATTCCTACCCAGCCCACCATACAAAATTTCCCTCCAACTTCACTACCGACCCCAACCAGTCAATGTCTGCATTCTCAGGAAGGCGTTGATTCAGTAATTCGGTCACTCGGTCTCCAACCCCATAAATCAGTTGTTCTTCTAGGAATACAAAATCTTTTTTGTCTTCGAATCCCAAGGGATACAGGCGTTCGATGATGCGTTGCTCAAGGTAGATTGCTGGTGAATTCATCTCTCTGGCAAGGACCAAAGGGCCATTTGTGATGAGTACAAGATCCATGTGTTCCTGAAATGCGAGCAGTGAACCTACTTTTTCGATGATGTGATCTGCTCGAAAAACGCAGGTTGTAAAGATGATTTCAAGCTCGGTGCTGTTTTGATGGAAAATGCAATCATTGGTAGGGGAATGTGTCCAGGTCGAAGGCATATTTTCTAGTTTTTATATCTTGGGTGAGTTGAAATTGTTTGCTTCACCATGGCGGAAATGGATGGTATTTCCGCCGTTTGGTATATGAGGTGAGTGCATTATAGGTTCTATTCATTTCATTCAATCGATGACACGGAATAGTGTCCATCATTCAAGAGTAAGGTAAACGTTAAGCCATTCGGGATTTCAGTATAATAGGATTTCCAGATTTGCTCATTTTCTTTACCGGCAGAAATTTTTTCAATGGTTTTATTCGTCATTTCCTCCAAATCGGACAAAGATCCATCCCAGTTTTCAATGGACTGAAGAACAGATTGACTTAAATTCAACGCGCCATTCTTGTCAAAAAAGATGTTTGAATCGGCTCCAACAATTTTCTTCAGTTGATCATAATCCTTCAGTTTGATTGCCGAGAGAATGGCTTTTAAATACTGATCGTAATTTACATCGTTGGTTTGTTGGGTGTAATACTGAAGCAATTCCTGTTCGCTCCCCTTGACAACCACAAACATGAGCGAATAGGCATTATTGACTTCCACGTTAAAAACGGTGATGAAGGAACTGATGTCAAAGTGATACACTGCTGAATCCCCAGTTTTATCGCAGGTGTAGTTTGAAACAGGGTACAAGTAGAGTTCCTTTTCCACGCGCATTTTCTCGAAACTTTTATTCATGTACAATACGTCTTCTTCTATTCTGTAAAATGAGACTTTGGCATCTTTGGCAAATGTCAGATTGAGCTTCTGATCAAGATACAGTGTTGCCGGAATGAAAGAATGCACAATCTCTGCATCTTGTTCAAAAGCAAGGAGGCAAGCCGAATTTAAATAACTGGATTGAAGCACCGGTGTGTCCAACAATTGATCCTCCAAACGATCCGGAAAATGGGATCCAATCATGATTTCAGGACGTACATTGATCCATGCGAAATCGATATAATTTCCATAATCCGCCCAGGTGAGGTCATGCAATTGTTCTTCGCCATCGATGGTCAACCTATTCCAAGCGTGATATCCTGCCAATTTGGAAATTTCGGAAAAACGGGAACGAGTGTAGCCTTTCACTTTCTGAACCTTAATTCCAGCCATCTCGGCCATTGTGCAGAGTATGTTGGCATAACCAGCACATACGGCCAAGCGTATAGGTCCAGCCAACATGCCATAGATATCGTATTGGTCGTTCGTCAAATTTTTCGTTTCAAAACCAATGTCGTCGTACTCTAGCGATTGAATGATAAACCATTCGAGGTTTTCTACAAGTTCCTTTTCCGATGTTGCTTTGCTCTTAAAGAAAGCCACCAGTGCTTCGAGGTCTAATCCATCTTGAGCTTCCTTGTTGTGAACGATGGTTTCATTGTACAAACACATGAAAAAGGGTTTTGAATACATGTAAGTAAGTTCACTTCTGTATTTAGGTGTTTCTCGGGCGAATAGCATGTCCCGTCGAGTCAAATAGAGGTGTTCCTTGACGAAGAATGAACCGTACTTGAACTTGCCATTAAATACTCGATTTTCAGGCTGAAGAAAGGTGATTTTCCTTCGTTTAAGCGCCCAATTCCCTGTGATCCGTAGTACAAATTCTTTGTTTCCACTCTTTGTTTCATAGAGTAAATGTTCGTATTGTCCATCCGAAAAGATTCTAAGCAATTCTGTTTTTTTGCCATCTTTGGCACATACAAATACATTGATCAATTCGCCTTCCGGCATGGTCCAATCGAAGGACTTTTTCGCGTTCAATTGCATACACACAAGCACAGCAATAAAGCTGAGCACTATTTTTTCCGAGTGTTGAATCAGATTTTTTTTCATGATGTTTGGTTTAAGTGGTTAAACAATAACATCACCAAGAGAAAAATTGGGGTTGCGTATTCTTTTTAGGTCGCGCCTCACATTATTTTTCCACCGTTCCACGTCTGGTCGGTTGGCATTTCGAAAATGAATCCGAAAACTCTTAATGACTTAATTGCTTGTAGAACCTAACAACTCAAAAAAAGTAACAAATGAAGATGATTTTTTTCTTTTTGAAACAACATTTCATTTTTGTGGGATCACTTGTTTTTTTGCGTCTGTTGAAGAGTTGTTTCACAAAGAGCGAAGAAGGATTGTCCCTTTAAATTCGTACATTTGTAAAACTATTGGGGTCGACATTGGATTTGACAGCGATAGCGATAGTCAAGTGTCAGCATGCAGAGGGTTGTGGTGTACCTCTTAAATCTCATGTCGCGAACTATAATTGACAATACGTCATACGCACTTGCTGCTTAATTAACTGAATGTTAATTGGCTTAATCCCGGAGAAGTTTAGTAACCAGGACAAGTACTTCCTCCAGCGCCCTGCTCATTGGCTACGGAATATGGAAGTTCATCCCATTGAGCTGGCGGAAACGATGGTACTACCTTTCCGTAAGATCACAGTAGCTAAGTCGAAGTAAGGGGTGTTCCTGTCCGTGCTTCGGTCGAAAATCAACCAGGAAATAAGCATGTAGAAAGCTTGAAAATTCGTCGTTTGGACGAGGGTTCGAACCCCTCCGACTCCACCAAAAGCCCTCTTTTAGAGGGCTTTTTTTATTTATAGTCCTTTAAAAAGAATGGATTCGCACTATTTATGGGGCTTTCAATCTGGACTTTTAATCCATTATTAATCAAAAGAACGTTCCATTTTAGTATCGATCCAATGATAATAATCGAAGTAATTCAATACTTTTCGTTCGTAATCGGATTCGAAAATACTCTCTAGTTCAGCTCTCAGTTTTTCGATTTTTTTTATGCGCTCTTGTTTTGACTTTTCTTGAATCGTTGGTAATTCTCTGAGAATAAAACGAAGTATTTTCTTTTCAAAACTGAAGAAAACAGCGTTTCTCTTCATGAATTCGGTGACTGAGTTTGCCGTTGAGATCATTAGATCGATCTCTCCTATTTCAAAGCATGTCAAACAATAGAGTATTCTTGAATGGGTGTAGAAGTCAACCGTATAATCTTTGGTGTAGAACTTCTGATAGATCTCATTGAAAATTCCAAAAGCTTTTCTGAAATCATTGAGGTAGAAATATGCTTTGGCGAGGTCGAAATAAAAATTGTTCAATCGAAATACAGAAAAGCTTTCCTTATTTAGTTCGATAAAATGTTCCGCTTCCAAAACCACTTTCGGACCAGAATGACTTGTTCTGTTTCTGTTTAGATGGATGAGCTTTGAAAGGTTTAAACAAAAGAGTCCATCTTGTCTGAAACGTTTCTTATCTTGAAGAACAATGAGCTCTGATAATTTTTTTGAGGCACTTACATATCCCCCTCTTCCCGAAATGCTTGTTGCATTTAAGTAGTTGTAGAATATTTGTATGGATGCCTCAGGGAATAACTTGATCTTCTCTGGATTTTCCAGTATTAATTTGTAATTCTTATGAGCATATCTATGTGCTTTTTCCCAATCATTCTCTGAACCAAATTTCCAATAGTACAGGGTGTTGTATTGCACGCTCAATAAAAAACTATTCGTATAAATATTCTTGCGCAATATTTTATCCTTAAAGAGTTCTTCTATCTGATTTTTTTGTGCTTTTGTTCTAGAGAACATGTTTTGATCCAAGATATTCCTGAATTTTTCTTTTGCGGATTCAAACGATTTTAGGGTGGAATACTTGTTTGAGTAATAGATCAATTCTTCAATTATGAGTTGAGAATTCCGTTCATTATTGTATTTCTGAAGAATCAACTCCTTTTCCAGCAAAGACAGCAGTTCTAAGTAATTCTCAGATTTTATTACTTTGGTTTTTATATCGGAGATCAGTTGTTCTGCTTGTGTTACGAGTGAGCGATTGAGTAAAACTTGAATGTTTTGAATATCATTTTGTGTGGTATAAGAAGATGCGTTAAAGTCAGCCAGGTGTTTGATTATCCAATAATAGAGATAATGTTTCTTGACATCTAGTTTATTCGATCTTGAAAAGGAAGAAAATGCACTTTTCAACGTCTGTTCATCATAAGTATCCATTCGATAGATCAATTCGATCATCCTACCATATGCACTGTGTTGATCTCCAGCTTTTTTAGATACCGTGGTCAGGTACCTTTTTTCATGAACGTTTAGTGTTTTAATTAATAAAAAAAGATCATTATTTCTGAGCATATGTAATTAAATAATTATTAATCAATGATATATGCAAATATAGACTATAAATGTATTTGTGTAAAAAAATGCTTGTAATTAGGTTTATTTTTGTTGATAAACCGAGTAATGTCAGGTGAAACAAAAGAAGAACAGAATCGTCCGCTTTGAAAATTCTGTTGAAAAATTAAATTAAGTACTCATGCCGAACAGGATCCTTTTCATCATTGTACTGATAAGTTGTAGGTTAACCATTGCGCAGACCCTTCCGGAACATTACTACCATATACCGGCTAATGCAGGGGTCAATAATCTTTTTTTCAATGATGCTGCCTGCGAAAAGTTTCAATTCATCTACACTCAATCCGAAATTGCGAATATGGTTACTCCCGTTTCCGGAGCTGTAACCATTGACACTATCTGGTTTCGTTTTGGAGGTGGCTCTTCGAATCCTTCTACCACCTTAAGCAATTTTGAAATTAGAATGGGGCATACCACATTAACCAATCCGGGAACGCAATTCAATACCAATTTCAATGCAGGTGCACCACAAACAGTGCTGTCCTCACCAAGTTATGTATTAACTCCTCTGATCGGCGCCTGGAACGTACCTTCAGATAACTGGACGTTCATCGTGTTGCAAACGCCTTTCAATTATAATTTCACAGACAACCTGTGTGTTGAATTTTCATTCTCTGCTTCAACTAGTGCTATTACAGGAAATTATGCGGATAATGGTGGTGTACCGATTAGTCAATACGCTGGTAACTCAACTGCTACTACCGCAAGTTCTACTTCGTCTCGCCCTATGTTTGGTATCTCTTCCGGTCAGGGATCGAGTGGTTCCAATAATTGCAATCCAAATGGAAATCTGATTATATATTCCAATTATGACGGTGGTATTCTAACAATCAATGTGGATCAGAACATACCAAACTTGAAAGTTGGAATTTGTACCTATGAACCAATTCAAGTTGCTTTTACAGGACCTTTTGTTGGGAATATTACCGAAGTGATTTATGCCGGTATGAATTCCAATCAGAATAATAATAATTGCGGACTTGGTAATTTTACAACCTCCGTAACTGGGGTTCCGGCTGGTATTGTAACGATCAGTTCACCAATGAATCCACCTTTGGTTGGATATATACCTGCGCATGGAAACGGTGCAGGGCCCTGGGGAGGAGTTATGCTAGGAGGAACACAATGCGACACGTTAAATTCAACCGGTGGAGTGAATACGCCAGATGAAATAGTTTATTACTTTCTAAACGCTACTTCGGGAACACTTCTTTATCATCAAACGCAATATGCTTGTTGGCTAAATGAAACACTAAACGTTTCTGCCGGTGGAAACTGTTGTATTCTTCCTCCTGGGGTAAACCCTTGTCCACCAGTAACTGCAACATCAAGTCAGATAAATGTTACTTGCAGTGGAGGCTCAGATGGATCCGCTACTGCAGTTGCTTCAGGAGGTACTACGTTCACGTATTCGTGGTCGCCAAGTGGTGGCTCCACTGCTACTGCTAATAGTTTGTCGGCAGGAAATTACACATGTACAATCACGAATGAATGTGGCAATTCAATATCAGAAACGGTTACCATTACCGAAACGAACGTCTATCAATTAAATGCGACTATTATCCAACCTGCATGTGGAGAAGACAATGGCTGTATTTCTTTTGCGCCAACTCCAGCAGGAACTTATTTTTACTCTTGGCCTTTTCCAACAAATATGATTGTGGACAGTATTTGTGACCTTGCACCAGGATCATATGATATTACGATTAACAGTGCAAATGGCTGTCCTAAGGATACCACAATAGTTATTGCTGAATCGTTTTCTTTCAATGTGGTTGAAACAATTACGCCAGCGAATTGCGTTGCTGCTGACGGTGCTATTTCCGTATCAGCTGTTGGTGGTACAGCGCCTTTTACATACAGCTGGTCAACGGGCGGAAGTAGCGGAAATACGTTGACGAATCTTACAGCCGGAATTTATTCAGTAACAATAACGGATCAAAATGGATGTATTGTTACAGAAAGTTATACGGTT
>JBILBT010000144.1:0-7747 GCA_044353545.1 Crocinitomicaceae bacterium
AGGGGGGGCTTACTTTTGAAATCGAGACAACAGCACAAGTGAAATCAAGGCTTTCAGACTACAAAATGATTAATTTGTATTTTTATCGGACAGTAGTGAAATAAAATAATGATTTATTTTGCTTTTTATAAATCCTGAATTACTACTGCAGTATAAACAAATGAAAAAGAACTACTAATACAAACTAAATAAATACCAGAGTGATGAAGAACATAGTATTGATTACATTTTTATTTATCCTGACACTAAAAAGCGCTTATTCACAAAGAATTGATTTCATACAAGTAAAAGGAATTGAATACCACGAGGAGTATGAGCTTTGGGACGATTGGCCTGATGAATGGGTTGATTTGAATGGAACTGAGAAGTACTACATGATCATAAGTCAGGAAGTAAGAGGTAAAGTTTATAAGGTATATCTCTATGTAAATGGCGAATTAATTATGAGTAGCTCCGTTTGGTATGATTCAGAAAAATCAAAAAGTGTCAGGGTACAATGGGACAGTCCATATGTAAATTGTTATGTGGATGAATTAGGCAATTACATTTATGCCGAAAATGTTTCACTAGAACAACTCGCCTTAGATTCATCTCCATGGAAACGGGATGACAGCAGAATGTACTTTTGGCTTTTTGATATAAATCTTGGTTTGGCGTTGAGGTAATTTCATCAGTTTCAAAACCTCACTTATATTAAATAGATTTTACTGAGCCACCCCATCACAAGCAACTCTGCATACTCAGGTATCCTCGTAAAAATCCGATTGCATATAGTTCTCACCGATCGTAAATCATGCCCTGATTCGTGACAATTTTCAACTCATCGTTGCTCTCCATGTACATGGTTTGCCTGGTACCCTATTGCCTTTAATTCATTGTATGTTTATACAACAAATAGACGTTTTTAGCTTTAAATCACTACTATTCTAAAAAATAACAGTTTAACCAAAATCTCAACAGAAAACTCCTGCTGATGCGCCATTATGAACGCATATTTTTCATGTCGCTCGAGGAGAAGATGCTTATGGACTTTTTTAAGCTATCGCGTTCCATGCGCACATCTGCCAATCTTTCTGCAGTCTAGAAAGCTGTTTTTGCAAGGCTTAATTCTACGACCTTGAGCTTAAACTCCTTGCCATACCTCTTTCTTCTGCCATAAAACTTGAATTTAATCATTTTGGTTTTATAGCTTAACTTTAACTCCTGTTATTTGACACATTCCAATTATTCTTGGTCGTCAAAAGTTGTTTACATTTGGTAGAACAATAGTAACGTATCAAATAATTAGATTTTGAAGGAAATAGAAATAGTCATTGACAAAGGAAATGGTGAAAAAAAAATCATTATTTCCTCAGGCAAAATATCACTTAGTCTAAGTGATGATTCTATTTTAAGCAAACATAATGCTTCCGTTTTAGTTATAGCTGGAAATGGAGATTTTCCTGCGCCATTTGAAAGTGGAAGTAGAATTTTACGCCATTTAAGGGAAACTTCTGCATGTAATTTCGAGGATTGGAAATTAGCACTGCCTTTACAAATGTTGGGGAATGACTTTTTTAAATTTCCAATTAAATTCCCCTCTGATTTGGAAACAAAACATTGGGGGATTTGGATCCATTCCAGTGAAAACCTGAAAGAATATCCTGATATTATTCTCATCAATTTTCCTTTATGGATACTTAGAACTGCACTTTTTACTAACGAAGAAGGAAAAACAAAATATGTTGACTTACTTTCTCACTACTATAGATTTATTACGAGCGGTTTGAGTGCCATTTTCTCCTTTCACCTTGGAAAGAGATATGAAGGAATGAAAAAATCAATAGTATTTTCTGATCTTGGTAATAATTTAATTGATCGCTCATTAATTGATAAAATGGGAGGAGATTTAAATTATGAGGATGATTTGTTCCAAACTAGAATAAGGGTGTTTTCTGAGGTTCTCAGCGACTGGATAACTTTAGTTAATTCATTTGATGTTGCACTAATTTCATGTGGAGAAGGCATACGCATGGACTTGGTTGAAAAGGCCTGGGATCTTCAAGTAGAACTCATAAGTGATCAGTTTACAGAATTTGGAGAAGCTCTTGCTTTAAGGTCAAAAAATGTTGACTACATAACTCGAATAATTCAGCACAACTCGAACAAATCACTTCAAAACGTGCTTATTATGGCAAGAAGTACGTTTAGTAATTCTACTCCGTCATTATCCGCAGATTTAATTCAAACACGAACACTTGCAGAGGCATTGTCACTAGAACTTTGCCATAAATTTAATTTGACGGCACAAAATGGAAATTTGTTCAGCTACATTCAACGGTTGGAAGAAAGCAAACTTCTTTCGCCATGGATAACAAGTTATCTGCATGTGATTCGACAACTCGGCAATGAAGCCGCGCATTATAAAATTGAAGCGTGTCGAAGACCTGAGAAGCCTGTTGGCAAGGATTTAATTGTTATTCACGCTACGTTAAACCGTGTATTATCTTTCTGTGCAGATGAATTTTATTAATAACATGCTAGTTAGCTATTTTGAGAACTTAAGGAATACAAGTCCAACGTCTATAGTTCAAATCACTGAGATTTTTCATGATATCAAACAGGGACGTTGGGAAAGAGAAATTTTAGCATGTCATCAAAATCTTGAATTAAAAAAAGAATTGCCATCCTTCACCCCTACGGGAATTTATTCTACGCGAAATACGAAGGGACTTCTCCATTATTCCAAAGTGATTTGTCTGGACATCGATCATGTTGATGATGTTTTAAATCTTCAAGAAAAGTGTAAAACTATTCCTTGGGTTTGGGCCTCTTTTGTTACTCCAAGTGGCAAAGGCTTGAAAGTATTTGTACTCACAGATTCTGATGTGGAATCATTTAAAATCTATGACGCTGAAATAGCCATCGCTTTTTACGAAAAGACAGGTTACATCCGTGATGAAAGATGCAAGGATATTGCGAGATTACAATTCATTAGCTTTGATCCAGAACTGTATCTTAATGACAATCCCACACAATTTAAATTAAAAGGAGTCACTGAGCGCTGTTAACCCTTGGTCGGCTGTTTTTGTTTTTCAACTGTTGGCGCATTACCCTTCATCGGCATTTAGTGTGACTCCTTTCGTTTCTTAAATGAATTTATCTTCGCGTGTATTGATGGTAAATTACCGATTTTCAACTCACTAATTTTTGCCTTTCTCAAGCATGAGCGGATCAGTCCATGAATGTAACGATCCATATTTTTCCACTGACCTTCATCCTCTATTAAAGAATACCATCGTATTCGACTTCCATTTTTTCCATCAATAAATTTATCAATATTCTTAATCAATGATTTGATTGCTGTCCATTTATCCTCATCAGAATTACAATTCGATAAATTTAAAACGCATTCTCTATGAATCGATGAAAATGGCCGAGTCCATTGTTCTAATTTATCTGGATGAATTAACTTCTTCCCTGGCAAATGAAATAAACCCAACCATTCCAAACCTTCAGAAAAATTCACAATGGTTGTTTTGTTTGGAGAGACCTTGAGCCCTAGATTACCAATCGCTTCTTTAAGATCAACTAAAACATTTCTAGCCTCTTCCTTACTGGAACACACAATAACTATATCATCAACATATCTAAAATAGCCATGGACATATTTGTATTTTTCATCAATTTGTTGACCATACAATTCAGCAAGTAATGTCGAAATACTCAATCCCTGAGGAAGTCCTAAAAAGTCACTCGAATCGTTCCTCTTATCACTATAACCATTGCGAATAATTAGTGTTTCACTCCAGCTTTTCAATAGTTCTAGTGCATCTTGGTGCATTCCAAATGATGAAGACAACTCAATCGCATTTGCTCTAGGAACAGAATCATAAAACTGCGCAATATCCGCTTTCACTATCCATGCAGAATCAAGGTTTATCATGAAATTATCGAATTCACAAACGTATTGATAGGGGGATTTTAATTTAACCTCTTTTCCGTTTTTAAGCGCGCAATCGCGCAATTCATCATGTATGATCCGAAGAACAATCTGATCCCTCAAGCGCGGTATGTGAAGCGATCGTATTCCTCCCTGCGATTTTCTGCGATCAATGCGCAGCAAAGGCCCAAATGAATATAAAATTTCACCATTTCCATTGTGCTTTAATTTCCTATGCATTTCATTAAGAGAGTTCTCAAGGTTCTTCTCAAAGACCTCTGAACTTACCCCATCAAGCCCAATTGGAGTTTTTTTTTGACGATCGGCTTGTTTTCGAAGTTTCAGTTCAACAAAAGTATCGTGCAACCTTTGTTTAGAAAAAGGATCATGCATCTAAGTCCAACATTCGCTTGGCAAGCTTTCCTATTTGGGCAATTTCAGGTACAATCATATGCCAACTTTGATCGTTGTAATGCAATATCGTTCTCGGTCGAGAATCAGTCCATCCGTAAGGATGCTCTTCAGCAATCGAAAGCTTAAAAGATTGAAATGACCACTCTTTCTCGCCTTTACCAACTTCTTCTGCAAAGTCTTCATTGAAGGTGTTTGCAAACTCCATTGTCTCTTCTTTCGTAACATGTAATTTTTGCTTTGGCCCCTTGGTTACAAAGTTGTACCCTAAGGTTAGGAAATACGAATTATCTTCTTTAATAAAGTCAATCATAATATGCTATTTTTTTCGAATAAAGCGCCACACAAATAAAAATGTAAGTATAAAAATAAAAAGTGGCATTAGGTTAAGTGGAAACTCCAATGAATCCAATATTTTCTCATTTTTCGATATAAAGAAATAATCAAAAATGAATGAAATTACTCCTGTAATTCCTAGGACTCCAAGAAAAACACTAATGGATTTTTCACGATTACCACTCTCCTTGTCATTTTCTTCTTGGATTAAAGTAATGATTTCATTGAGTGACAGTTTTAATTCAATTAAATCCTCTCCTGAAAAATTGTGGTTCATCATTCGGAAGATTGACTGAATTTCGGAGTATTGAGAAATTGGCAAACTTGTTAGGAATGTTGACAAATATATCTTCTTCCTAAGTTCATTCAACATTTGAATTTGACTTGATTCATTATTCAACAAATTCTTAACGTCCATTGTTTCGGCTTGTTTTTTCACCAAATGCAAAACAAGTTCTCTTCGAATGAGCGCTAAAAAAAATGCTGGGAAAAAACCCGGAAACAATTGCTTTGGAGACTTGTATGGAGACATAATTATTGCACCTTCATTCATGCCGAAAAAATAAATCGAAGAATTTTCAAATGTATGATGATCACTATTACGAAAATACCTCTCCTCTGCTTCTTCGTTTTTTGATGCAGGAAGTCTTAAGATGTTATAGCAATATGAATCTTTGTTTAGTTCCGATATGTATTCACTTTTATCAAGAAAATGAAACTGGGTTGGTTTTGGTGTAGGGAACAAAACTTTCTCATCTATAGCCGGAAGACAGAGTTTAAAAATGTCATGGAGACTAACCTCCTCTATTTTCTCTTGACCTTCAAAAACTTTGAATTTATTCAATTCATCTTTACCCGGACCCCTGAAATATCTAAATATTTTGTTCTCTGCCAATCCCTCTAATGGTGAAACATCTCTATAATTCAGTTCAAATACAAATAAAAGAAGTCCATAATTTCCAGTAGTATCAAGCGCAACAATCAATTGCAGAGAATCGGTTTTTAACTCTATTCTTTTGGAATCATCAATATATATTTCTTTGCTTAAATAAGTGTTAAACGAACCAATTTTTCCTAAATCTATTTGAACTAAATCGCCCTTCGGTATATGCCCAAATCCACCTTTCTCCCATACATGGGAATCATACTTTGTTGTATCAATAAGCTTTAGCGGCTTCTCCAATTGAGGCAAAGCTTTTATTTCATCAAGTAAAGAATTAAATTCAATTTCATTTCGATTTTCGAACCGACTGGATATTACACTTATTGATTGCTGCATATTCTTTTCTTTATTCTGCTTATCAAATCTTTAATTCAAGTAATAATTACTATCGATAGATAAAACAAGAATAACCTTGATTTAGCGATCGTTTTTTGCAGCAAATAGGCTATAACGGTCTAAATGTAAGAAAAAAACAGGTGAATTGTGGGTATTTCACTCTGAATAAAACAACGATCCAATTGAAAGATCATAGGCTTCATTGGAAGCGCTTTCATTGGGAGAACTTTCTCAGGAACAACAGGCAGAGGTGTATTTTATGTTGGCCCGTTGCGAGCAGAATCGATACACACTTAAAAATGGAAATTTCCCTGAAGATGACTATTATGACATTTCGTTTGCCGATTATTTTAGCAAGATGAGAACGGATGGTTACCTATCTAATTTTAAGCAATTGTCAACCAATTTTCGATCAACCCAAGTCTTTCAAAACATCATTAAGGAGTGTAAGTACTTTGATTCCTATTTGAATTGATTCGTTTTTAAAAACGATAAGTAAACCTCTGTGAATTTAAGCAAGATAAAACTACTTATTTTGATCATTCTGGTTTAAAGAAAAATTTAGAATATAAACATCACCAAAGATTCCAAATGCGAAAGCATGAATACTGCCACTATCATCCTCATAGTTTACCGAGAATAAACTGAAAATTAGAAAATTCGCTCTCTCAATCTCTTTGTCATATGCACTTGCGATATAGTTAGAAAATTCGTTTTCTTTATTCAAATTTTCTTTCACCCCATTGAGGATGGCATTTTTATAAATATTATTATCATCCATCTTATTGATTTCATCTTCGAATATTTTTGTTATTGCAGCATTGACAAATTCCACTTTGCCTGGATTACTTTGGTAGGCATTATAAATCGCGTAGATCACCACTAAAAAAACAAAGATTTTTAGAAAGTCATTAAACAAATCAATTTGAACGGGAGGCTGATTGGAACTGTTTTGTGTTTCGTTTGTGATTTTTCTCTTTATTTTTTTTGTTTTGACTCCCCCATAATTTTCAAGATGATCGAATTCGTATTTTTCCTTATCGTCAAAATTCGACCTTTTATTTTCAGAGGGTTCACCTGGTTGTTGAGCTTTCCATAAATAGTAATCACCTAGATTTTTGTAGGGATATTTTTTGAAATACTCTTTTGGCTCCATAATCTATAGCATCATATATTGTTTGATTCACAAATCGACTTAATATTCTCGATTATTTCAATTTTTCGATAACAGTGAATTATATTTTTTTGATATCAAGTACTGCGCAAAAGTAAATAATTGAATTAACTTAATTTAGACAAGAAAGTAAATACTAATTTAATTGAGTGAAATAACCAAATAGCTGAGCACTAGATAAATCCGATCAATTAACTAAGTTCTTTTTAAATTTCATTGTTATTCTATAATATTAAAGATTGATTCAATATCCGATGTTAAGGTCCCATTGACAAAACTTTCTTCAATATTAGAAAGTTCAGTCTCAAACACCCCCATTGTTTGAGATGACAATCGAAACTTTTCCGAATTGTAATATTCAATATCAACAACTAAAACAAATACTTGTAGTCGATTTATTGTATCTGCGGAGATAAATTCAATCGAAAATCTATTGCCGGGCTTTCCATACCTTGTGCTTATAAGTGTTTGAATATTATATTCCTGTTTTTCGGAAAAATAACAAATCAATGCTTGTTCGAAATAACCTAATAGCTCAATTAAATCTTGGACACAAAACTAAATTAACATTAATTAGATTTGTGTATGTCAAAACATCGAAGAAATTGGTCGGTAGACGAAAAGG
>JBILBT010000145.1:0-7743 GCA_044353545.1 Crocinitomicaceae bacterium
GAAATGATAGCAAACAAGCTTGTGTCCCTAAACCCTGAATCTTCGAACTATAACTATCGGAAGGCATATTTAATGATGAGGGTTCAGCACAATTTTTCAGGCGCTGTGCCTTTTCTAGAAAAGGCTGTTACAAATACAGATGTCAACTTCGACTCCTACAGTTCAAGAGAGAAAAGCGCACCAATAGATGCTTTATTTCATTTGGCAACGTGCTACCATGCAACCATGCAAATGGACAAAGCGATTGAATTTTACACGAAATTTATTGCAGCTTCTAAATCCACATCTGAATTGATCAAAGTAGCAAAACTGAGAATTGAACAATGCGCGGTAGCTAAAAACGCAGTAAATAATCCCGTGACTGTGATTCTAAAGAATGTTGGAAATACTATCAATAGCATAGATCCAGAGTATGCCCCAGTCGTTTCATTGGACGGCACGTCACTTTTCTTCACTTCGAAAAGAGCATGGGAAAATGGTAAATCTGACGAATTCCGTGACCCTATTCGAAACCAAAACCCAGAAGACATCTATGTGAGTTACATGAATAATGATTCAACATGGACTTCTCCAAAACGAATCCCATTTTGTCAGCCTGGACATAACGAAGCCACAATGGCTGTAAGTGCTGACGAACGCAGAATATACATTTACGAGGACTCAACAGGATCCGGTGACATCTACTACTCAGATTTTTACTCTGGAAAATTCAATGATATAGCATTCTATGATGCACCATCAGTGAATTCAGAGTTCTGGGAAACGCATTGCATGGTTTCTTCGGATGGTTCTCGTATGTTCTTCACTTCTGACCGACCTGGTGGATATGGCGGAAAAGACATTTACCTTTCTCAGCGAATCACTGAAACAACGTGGAGTGCGCCCGTAAACCTTGGCCCAAGAATAAATGGACCCAACGATGAGGACGCACCTTTCGTTTCTATCGACAACCGCATGTTGTATTTCGCAACAAATGGAAACCGCAGTATGGGTGGCTATGACATCATGGTATGTGACCTACTCGAAGATGGAACATGGTCAGAGGCAAGAAACCTCGGATATCCTTTCAACTCAACGGAAGACGATTTGTTCTACACCACAACCGTTGATGGACTTCGTGGGTTTATGACCACGTCTCGTAAAGGTGGAATGGGTGACAAAGACATCTATGAAATCCAAAATGATTTCTTGGGAGTTAAAAACGTTGCAGTGTTCAAAGGATCAATAAAGACTAGCGACAATACAACTCTACCTGAAGATTTTGCCATAAACGTGCGTTTGACATGTGACGATTGTGAGCCAATGGAACAAAACCGAAACATCTTTCCCCGATTGCGCGACGGTCAGTTTATGACTGGTCTTAAGCCATGCAAGACATATCAAATTTCTTACATGAGCGCGAAAGACAATGAGGTGATTTATGAAGAAACTTTTACGACAAAGTGCAATGTGAATTACGAAGAGATTGTCAGAAACTATATCCTTGATGTGAAGAACAAGCAATTCATCTTCCCTAAAGATACAGTGCAGGAAATCGATCCTGTGATTGCTTCAACACACAAAAACGTGGAGTTCGTTCACTACTTTGACTACAACAAAAACAAATTGTACACGAACCGTGGAGATTTGAAAGATTTCGTAAAACAAGTTGAAAAACAATTGAAAGATGGTCGTGAGAAGGTAACAATCAACATCTACTCCTCATCTTCAAAAGTGCCGACAAAAACATATGAGTCCAACGAAAATCTCGCGAAAATTCGTGCGGAAAACATGAAGTATGACTTAACGACGTATTTCGACAATATTCCCGAATTGAAAGGTAAGGTGAACGTTGTGATTGTTACTGCAATTGTTGATGGACCAGACTACAACAAAGACTTTAGGGATAAAGACAAGTACAAGACTTACCAATTTGTAGGGTTGAAAACAGAATAATACCCACCCCATCTATAGAAAGTCCGGTATTACCGGACTTTTTTTATGACACCAATCCGCTCAGACATGCAACTCAAGCTCACCCGCCCTATCGCCATTTTCGACCTCGAAACAACTGGCTTAAACATTACAAGCGACCGCATCGTAGAAATTGCGATTATTCGTGTAGAAATTGACGGTTCAGAAAGTGAATACCTACGTCGCGTAAACCCAGAAATGCCGATTCCTGCTGAGGTTAGCGCCATTCATGGGATTTTTGAAGCTGATATTTTGGACGCACCCACCTTTACTGAAATTGCAGAAGAAGTGGTTGCATTTATTGGTGAAGCCGATTTGGCCGGATACAATTCGAATAAGTTTGATATTCCTGTTCTTGCTGAAGAACTGATGCGTGCAGGGTCGGACTTTGATGTCGCTTCACGACGATTTGTAGACGTGCAGAACATTTTTCACAAAATGGAACAACGCACCCTGGCTGCCGCCTATCAATTCTATTGTGAAAAGCCAATGGAGAACGCCCACAATGCCCTTTATGATGCACGCGTGACACTTGATGTGTTTCGCTCACAACTCGATCGCTACGACACCTTAGAAAACAATGTGGACTACCTTTCCACCTTTTCGAAAGCGGGAAATTACAATTTGCTGGATTTTGCTGGTCGGTTGGCTATCAATGAGCACGGTGAAGCCATGTATAACTTTGGAAAGCACAAGGGAAAAACGATCCGTGAGGTCATGCGCAGTGAACCGGGGTACTACGGGTGGATGCTGGATGCCGATTTCCCGCTTTACACGAAAAAGTGTCTGCGTGTCGAAATGGATAAAATCAAAACGGAACGCGAAGAAGCCAAGAAAGAAGATGACCACACTGATTTAAATGCGAAGTTGGAAGCACTAAAGAATAAATTCAAATAAGATGAAAATCATTTGTATCGGAAGAAATTACGCAGATCATGCAAAGGAAATGAATGCGGAGGTTCCAACTGTCCCCGTTTTCTTTATGAAGCCTGATATCGCAATTTTGAAGAACGGTCAAGATTTCTATTATCCTGATTTCACTTCTGACTTGCACTACGAATGTGAACTCGTTTACCGCATCAATAAGGCTGGGAAAAATATTCAAGCCAAGTTTGCACATAAGTATTACTCGGAAATGACCTTGGGTATTGATTTCACTGCGCGCGATCTCCAACAAGAATGCAAATCGAAAGGTTTACCTTGGGAAATTTCAAAATCTTTTGAAAACAGTGCCCCAATTTCAGATGTCTTTCAACAAACGGATAGCATTAACCCGAAAGAAATATCTTTTGAATTACTTAAAAATGGCAAAATCGTTCAGCAAGGCCACTCGAAAAATATGATTTTCTCTATTGATGAAATCATTGCCTACATCTCTCGCTTTATGACCTTAAAAACGGGGGATTTAATTTATACCGGCACTCCGCAGGGCGTTGGACCAGTTGTAATTGGCGATGTATTGGACGGAAGTCTAAACGGTCAATCGATGTTCAGATTCGAGGTCAAATAATTCACTTTCCTTTTGCGCGAATCACAATCATGACGGTGTAAAGCATGATTTTGAAATCTAGCGCTAAGGAGCGATTCTTGAGGTACAAAAGATCAAACTTCATGCGCTGAAGCATTTGCTCAACATTTTCAGCATACCCATACTTCACCTGCCCCCATGATGTAATTCCTGGACGCACTTTCGTCAAATGAAGGTATTGCGGTTCAAATTCAACTATTTGATCAATGTAATACTGTCGTTCGGGGCGTGGACCTACTAGTGACATATCGCCTTTGATCACATTGATAAATTGAGGGAACTCGTCCAAACGCAACTTGCGCATGAATCTTCCTATCGGTGTGATTCTCGGGTCGTTGGATGAAGACAATTGAGGACCACTTTTCTCTGAACCGATAAACATCGTCCGGAACTTAATGATTTTAAAAGTTCTCCCATTTCTTCCTACTCTTTCTTGAAAGAATAAGATAGGTCCAGGAGATGACATTTTCACTGCGATTGCCATGAACAAGAATAAAGGAACCAGAAGGACTGTAGAAACAACCGATAAGAAAACATCTAAAAAGCGTTTGATGGCTTGTTGCCATACAGGCATTGAGTCTGCATTGACTTCAATCAATAAGGTCCCAAAGAGGTTCGTCATTTTTACCGAACCCGAAAGGATATCGTACAAATCTGGAAGAATATTCACTCGAATCCCTCCCCCATCAAAACGAGAAACGATAGATCTCAACTTTTCATGATCCGTGCTTTCCAGTGCGATAATCACCTCTTCCACAGGATGATTTCTGAGCACTGTTTCTAAATCATTTAAATGACCCAGATACGGAAGTCGGTCATCGAGGAGCTTATCTACCCCATTGATATTGACAAACCCGATAAATTCATGAATGGACTTGGGCATGGAAACAATCTCATTGTAAATATCCACAGCCTTATCACTTCCGCCGATGAGCAATGTTTTAAATCTGTACTTACCTGAATGGATGCGATTTACCAAAATGGATGAAAACACCAATCGCGGGATGATACTGAACAAAAAATGAATGAGAAATAGAAAGATGACCGATCGATAATACTGATGATATTCGACGATGGCATCATCCAACAATAAAGCAAAAAAGATCGCCACACTTCCAATAAATGTTGCGGCAAAGGAGAGATTGAAGATTCGAAGTCGGTAAATGCGCTTGATGTCGTGGTAAGTACCTTGAAGATAATACAAGAGTACCCATAAAATAGGAACGAGAACCATTCCCAAGTAAAAGGGGGTATTCACAGAAAATTCACTGTGCTCAATGGATGTTTTTCTGAAATAATAAAAGCAAAACCAAGCTGCTGAGGCAGTAATCCAGTCAATCAAGATTAAAATAAAGACCAAAAACCGATACTGCATAATTAAAAATGGACCACTTTAATGTTGTCAATTACGATTATCCCTTCTGTATCTCCTTCATCGAGAAGGGCCTGGAAAGACTGTTCAAAATACGTCCCGATAGGAGAATTGGAAATGAGTTCCTTTAGGTCGATATAAATCTTCTTCCATTTCACTTTGGAAGGATCTTGTTTATTCAACCTATAGTTCGTATTATTCTTAATTGACGTGGATGAAATCCATAAAAGTCCTGTGATCACATTATTCGTGTTGTAATAATCGATTTCGAGGTAAACTTCTTTGCCCCGCGGCAAATCCGCTTCATTCACAGATTCAAAGTTGGTGTAGGCAATCCAAGTTGTGTCGGTTTGGTTTAGATTAACAAATCCGTAGAAATTGCCCCATTGTAAAATGGAAGGATCATTCCCTTGCGACATTTGTGTCGCTGAATTTTGGTCGTTCACAAGTTTTATGGCAGGATCTTCAAAGTCTTCAATGGCAAATCGTACCGCAGGAGAATAGCGCGTAATTGGATTTATTTGTAAAGTTTGATTTTGAACCAAAGTGGTATTGATTTCATAGCGTTCCACAAATGGATAGATTTTCTTCGTTGCAGAAACGCCATTGTTTCGAATCGCAGGATACACTTTAATGTTCACTGCTCCAGACTTCAATACTGGAATTTTCAACGTGTCAGAAACTTGAAAAACACCAATTAACTCATCATTGACATAAACCCATGCATCTGTAAAAGAATGTGTCAATTCTCCCGTGGGATATTGAGAATTGGAATTGGCCACCAAAGTCCAAGGCGTGATTTCAATCCATGAGGGGTCGGGATTATTTTTGATGCATGAGTTCAGCATCAATCCAGCGATCACAAAAAGAAAAAACTGTTTCATAAGCGAGTCTCTAACGACAGATTTTACATGTTATTGCCTACAATACTTGGCGAATTGACATTAATTTTCTCAATAATCAAATGAGCCACTTCCAAGGCTAAAGCCCCTGCTTCAAGTGGCACAGGCGGCACCTCATCATTCATTATTGACCGTGCAAAGGCATGAAGCTCCTCTTTGATGGCGTTCATTTCGGGCAACTCAGGCTTGTCGAAAAGAATCTTTTTTGCTGGACGTCCATTGCCCAATTCGAGTACGACATCAAAGGGATCGGCCTCCCCTTCAACATCTTCCATGCGCACAACCTCCAACTGCCGATCGAGGAAGTCCACACTGATGTAGGCATCCTTTTGAAAGAAGCGTGATTTGCGCATGTTCTTCATGGAGATCCGCGAAGCCGTTAAATTGGCGACACAGCCATTGTCAAATTCGATGCGTGCATTCGTGATATCTGGTGTGTCACTGACAACCGCTACTCCCGAAGCAGAGATTCGTTTGATTCCTGACTTCACAACGCTGAGGATAATATCCAAATCGTGAATCATTAAATCGAGTACAACAGAAACATCCGTTCCTCTAGGATTGAACTGAGCCAATCGGTGGGTTTCGATGAACATTGGCTTCGTAAGATACGGCACAGCAGCTTGAAAAGCAGGATTGAAGCGCTCCACATGTCCAACTTGTACCTTTACATTCGCCTCACGCGCCAGACGAATGAGTTGACGTGCCTCCTCCACTGTTTCAGTTACTGGTTTCTCAATGAACACATGGCGACTGTTGCGCAAGGCCTGAACGGCACAATCGTAATGCGCCAAAGTTGGCGTCACCACATCGATACAATCCACTTGTTCAATCAATTCCTGAATTGAATTGAAACGTTGGATCCCGAAATCGTCAATGACCTTTTGGGCATTTTCATCGGATTGATCAACAAAACCAACCAATTCAAACACATCGCTGAGTTCTTTAAGGAGACGGATATGAATCTTCCCAAGATGACCAGCACCAAGTACACCTATTTTGAGCATTACTGAGCTTTTTTACAAATTTAGTTATATGCGCAAAGCGAAGGAAATGTTGGGTTGGTTGTTTATTAACAACTCTATATAGTTTTAAGACAAAAGACACTTCTTCGCTCTATGAGTTTTGAAGGACAAAGGACCGCTGCACTGAAGGACAAAGGACAAAGAGATGTCAAGACGTCAAGATATTAAGATTTTAGGACTCGAGTATACTTCGGTCGCTCTACGTTCTCACTCTCGCTCTGTAATTGCTTGGGTTGCAAAGGAAGTCTCGAAGCCACAATTGTTAAGTCACTTCTTCACTCTTTGAGCTTTGAAGGTCAAGGGAATCAGGATACTAAGACCAAGGCAAGATCGATGTTTCCCCCTCGTTGAGGGGGATTAAGGGGGAGGATAATGACTTTATTATTCTTCGTAATTAATGGCTTCGAGACTTCTGTCATGCCTCACATGTCCTCTGCGGCGGAGCCACCAAATCTTCAAATTCGTAACTCGTGGCTTCGAGATTACTATCGCACCTCAGCCACCAAATCTTCAATTCGTAATCATTGTTGTCCGACTAAAACCACGTTTATATTTTATCTAAATTACATGGTGTACTTTTGGTCATTTTGAATTATGTTCAGGTTTTGTTTGCTCACCTCCGCTGCGGAAAAGCGGCTAGGGCGGAATATCAAAAGCGAATTTTAGTAAACTTCTCTGGTATTGGAACCTCCGTTATAGCTTCGGAAGCATGAATACCCCCCCCCTTGCCCCTCCACGAGGGGATTTTTATTTTTTTCTTACTGAGTGTCAACTCACCAAACATTCATAATTCGTAATCATTGTTGCCCTACTAAATCCACCTTCATGTTATATCCAAACGGGTTAACTTAGATTAACTGACCCCATCGGGGTCGAATGTTTGTAACCATAAGCCCTCCCGAAAAGCCAATGACCCCATCGGGGTCAAACAGTTTAAATACTAAATGACTAAATCGCGTAAAA
>JBILBT010000009.1:0-24478 GCA_044353545.1 Crocinitomicaceae bacterium
GAAGTATTGGTTAGATTGACCAAATTAGATTTACTAGATTTAGTTAAATATATTATCGATAAATACCACGGAAACAACTCCCTAAAAATGGATACATTATATGAATTAGCTGGAAAATTATTAGGTGAAAAGAATTTTATCTTTTTAGCTACAAAATTTAAAGAAAATCAGGAATATATTGAATCTTTAACTTTCGGTTACCTAAGTAAAATAAAATATCCCAACATCAATTTATCAATTTTATCGAATATAATTCTAATAAATAAAAAGTCTTTCGAAATATGTTTCAAATTGCAAATTGTGTACTTTATTGTAAAGTTTTTTAATGACACATTAGATCTGAAGGAATTTACAGGGTTAAGCAAGAAATATAACCTCCAATGGGCAATCGACATTAAAAACCAATTACCCAACTAAGCAATGTCCCAGCTCGAACCCACCTACCTGCGTTACATCTACGACGGCCTTGTCAAAGGTGATCTCCATCCTGAAAATGCGGCCGATCTGCCTGAAGGCCTCATTGGCTTGTACGAAGAACCGTTTAATGAATACGTAGCCGTAGGAGATCGCCAAAAACTCCTGCAGCGTTTCGCCATTTGGGCTCTGCTGAAGAAGGAGGTGAGCGTGGCCTTTGTCGCAGAGGTGCTGAATGAATCAGAAAACGAAATCCAACATTTCATTGCTACATACAGTGCTTGGTTCAATAGCCCAGAGATGGGTAAATATCAGTTGTATCACGACCGATTGAAAGTATACTTATTGCAGAAGCTGAGCGAAGAGGAGGTAAGTGAATTGAATGAAAGGTTGATTGCACGATTAGAAAAGGCAATAGAGGAACAAAAAGCAGATGAGTTTGAGTGGTATGGCTTGTCTTATCTCTGCACTCATCTGTGTAGTGAAGCCTTCTCCAATGTTGGACAAACATATGCCGAGAAACTTTTTGAATTTTCCCTATCTCGAAAATTCTGGAAAAGGCAAAAAGAGCTGTTTGGCAATTATCGCCATTCTAAAATCGCCATGCAAAATGCTTTATTCTACTTTCAGAAGGATAATGCAGATCAGGCCCTTTCCATCCACATGGGGCTAATTGATTTATTGAATCTTCAACGAGAATTGGCGGAATCTATCCTGTTAAACGTTCATTTGTATTCAGCAGTGGGGATTGCT
The DNA here is from genome assembly GCA_044353545.1 of Crocinitomicaceae bacterium. GTDB lineage: Bacteria > Bacteroidota > Bacteroidia > Flavobacteriales_D > Crocinitomicaceae > M0103. The sequence continues at coordinate 1,168 of JBILBT010000009.1, forward strand.
CATGCAATTCAAGACTATCACAGCGCACGCTCAGAAGATGAGGAAGGCTTTTTTCTGTATTTGATTGTGCTCATGGAAAATATAACATGCAGCAGTGAATTGAGTCCTCTTTTGAAACAAGAAATGTTTAGTGCGATTGTAGGTTTTGTGAATAATGAAATGGCGCATAAATTGTCTAAATGGAACCAACTCGTTTCTGAAGATCGAGTTTTGGATGTATGCGCCAATTTAATGGACTTAGGAATAGAATCTTCATTCCTGTTCAATGAACTCGATGATCTAACTTTGCCAACAACCTTGAAAGAAAGTTGGATTTCCGTTCTCCAAGAAATCCGCAATCCGCGAATAGATGCCCAGATTGCATTTGAACTTTGCTGTTTTCAAATTGAAAAAAAATCCGTTTCGGACGAGCAAGATGTAAAAAAAGTCTTTTTTGATTCCCTTCAAGCGTCCGAAAATTCTGAAATTAAGAATGATGTATTTTTAAAATACCTTCAGCGGTTTTACACGACCCCATCATTTTCAATGACAGAATTTCACATGATTCAAGAATCCATACTGTGCATTGAAAATTCATCTTCACGAAATCAAAAACTTATTGCACTGGTTGAAATAGTCCTTTCCGGTAATGATCTCTCATTCGTTGAGAATCTGATCGATCAAATCAGCACAGCTTATTGGAAATGCTTGGCCACACAGAAATATTTCATTCGTAAAGACTACACCAATACGGAAGCTGTGAATTTGTTACTGGAAATTTCAAAGAGTATAAATAACGAATCTGTTCGAAATGAAAGCATGAAGGAAATAGTATCCAATTTTGGAAAATACCATTTCGACGATTTGCATGGCATAACGAAGACCAGTATTACATCTCACTATTGGAAATCAATGGCCTTGTTGGAGCTTGGGAAAATTGATTCAACTAATGTAGATCTAGACGAGGCCATTCAAGCGGCGGAACAGATTCCCAGGGATGCTGTTAAAAGTGAGGCATTTGCTGAAATTGCAGTGGAATTTGTTCGTCAAGGTCAAGATCATGAGGCGATTGTTCTAATAGACCACATTCCATCCTATTATTGGAAATGCATTGTTTGGTTCGAACTTATTCGAAATAGCGATGGCCAACTGAGAAACAATTATCTCGGACATGTCAAAGAGCTTGCGTCTAAAATTGAGAAGGTAGACGTTCGAAGTGAGATTTACTGCACCGCATTAAAAATCTCTAGGGAGTGGACACAACCCGATGAGTGGATTGAAACCCTACAATTAATAGAAACAAAAAAATACCAAAACGAGGCTTTCCGTTTTATTGGAGAAGCATTCGTGATCGATTCGGAATGGAGTTCATTCGCTATACGTTTTCTTTTTAATTCGACTAAGCAATTTCCCCAGCATCAGAAAAATGAGCTCCTCACGAGTCTTCTTCGTCTGCCAAAATTCAGTTCAGATTGGGATTCGGTCTCCCATTTACTTCGATTTTCCACCAATAAAGGCAGGATTCTCCGATGCATTGAATTTCTTAGAAATCATCCCGATGAGGTAGCGAATTATTTACCCGAAATTGAAAAGCAAATTGCTCAACTACTGAATAATTCGGATCGTGGTGAATGTCAATTGGCTTCCATGGATTTGTACAGTACCGAGAAAAAAATAGACTCGCTTTTGACCTTAGCGGCTTCCATAGAATCCCCTTATTGGAGAGCGATGGCCTATTTGAGAATGTGTGAAAATGGCACGTGTTCTTTTGAACAAATACAAGCAGCAGTTGAACGTACGATTGAAGCATTGGAAAATCAAGGTTTCAAAGATGAAGTACAGCATAAATACTTCTGTTTTACAATTAGAAAAGTTGATGATTATTCCAGGGTATTGTTTGAGCGGATCCAGTCAAAATACTGGAAAACACGTTGTCATGTTTTTGAATTTGAGGAAAATCTGAGAACGGGCCGCGAGTATAAAGAGTCATTTGATCTAGCTGTCGAATGGGCCAATCAGATGGATAAGAGCACAACTCGAAGTGAGGTGTTGCTCAGTATTGGGTTAACATGTTTACAAAATAAGTGCACTGAAGAACTTGCAATTGTCTCGAATAGTGCACTGGTTTCACAAGATTTGGACAGTTTGATAGCATCTTTTGTTCCCAAGCAGCTGGATGAGCTTTCAGATTTGGAAATCATGAAGCGAATTGATTCCATTGGCACTGCGGAAGTGAAAATGGACATCATTGCGAATGTTTCAGCGGCAGCATTTAGATCAAAGCATTTTGAATTACTCAGCGCGTGTATGGAACAACTCAATGAGCGCAAAGAGCGGCTCATGGTTTTCGATAATCTCCTAGACCAGATCTTTGAAGAAAATAGAATCACCGTGCCTGAAGCCCTTCAAGATTACATCACGGACATTGTAAGTGCTTTGAGCGTGAAAAACGACCTGAGTCTTTTAATCAAAGAATTTGAGCTCTACTGCCTTGGCAATGTAATTCACAACGAAACAATTCATTACCAGTTATTTCAGCAATTTTTATTGAAAGAGTTATTTTTGGATGAGGATAGAATAATCGATGCCAAAAAGCTGGAAAAAATGAAAAAATACAATTTGCAATGGGCGGTCGATATTAAAAACCAATTACCGAATTAAGCATGTCACACCTCGAACCCACCTACCTTCGCTACATCTATGATGGTTTTGTCAAAGGAAGTATCCATCCGGAAAATTCAGCTGATCTGCCTGATGGCTTAATCGGTTTGTACGAAGAGGCCTTTGACGAGCGTACTTCAGTTACAGAACGACAAAAGCTGCTGCAACGCTTTGCCATATGGGCTTTATTAAAGAAAGAGGTGAGTGCGGCGTTTGTGGCAGAGGTACTGAATGAACCGGAGGAAGAGATTCAAAATTTCATTGCCATTTACAGCGCTTGGTTCAATAGTCCGGAAATAGGGAAGTACCAGTTGTATCATGAGCGCTTGAGGGGTTTTGTTCTTCAAAAAATGTCCGAAAACGATACGGAGAAGGCCAATGTTTGTATCACAAAGTGCTTGAAGAATCATCTTCTACAAGAAAAATCTTCTGAAATGGAAAATTATGCTCTTCAATTTTTAGCACATCATTTTATGGTTCATTACCATTTGTCCAACGAGATTGAGCCATTGATGAAATTAATGAAGGATAAAACATTTTGGGCAAAACAGGCACTAAGTAGTAAAGGACATTTTTGGACTTTAAGTAGCTTAAGACATGCTATTAATTCGGCTTTGTTTGCAAATCAAAATCATTATTTAATTCAGCATGCTATCAATTACTTATCTGTAGAGTTAAATTTATTCAATGATTTGAATAGTTTAATTGAAAACCTTAAAAAATGTGAATTTGAAATTTCAACGAATAAATTGGCATATGCAGAAAATTTAAATTTTGATAGATTTCAACTCATGCTCATATATATTTTAAGCTATTCGCACAGTCAGTCAAGTTCAGAAGAGAAAATAAATGTATTGAGGGGAGTAGAATCCTATATGAAAACAAAAGAAAAAAAAATATCTTTAGAATTATTGCCTGATTTTTTAAAGTTTGATTTAGCAAATTTCTGTTTCACTCATAATATCGATTACTCATACCTTTATTCGAATGGTAAAATTGAAATTGGTGGTGAGAGATCCTTTCTAAACAAGCCGATAGTTCTGAACCTTTTAAAATACGAGAAGTTCATTTACCATTTAGTTGCGGAAAATTCAAAGAGTTTATCGTCAGAATTTATGGATTCAATCTTGTATACGGCATTGAGAAAAGAAAATGTTCCATTAATTCAATTAATTTTTGATTCTGATTTTCAAAACTATTCAGAGGACACGGCAGAGCGTTTAGCATTGCATTTCTTCAAGGAAAACAAGGTAGATGAGTTTTTCAAGGTGATCAAATTGGAAGAAGATTACATTCACATGTTGCTTACCTTAACAATGCGCATGTTATTAACAGAAAAGTACGAACGAGTTATAGAATTTGTAGACCATCTTCCTAATGAGTTTTATCAGCTACTGGTATACTTTCAGATGGCTCAAGCTGCAATCTTGATTGGTAGAAATGAAGAGGCTGAATCCATCCTACACCTGTTGAAAAATGACCAGCGATTTCCAAAAGAAGATTCTACTGATCTCATTTCTATCCTTGAACTGAAAAATTATATTTCGAAATATCCTGAGGAAGCAGATCAATTTATTGATTCAGATATTAATACAGTAAATCATGTAATCACAGCCTTAGGAGTAGATGAAAGTGCCCTTCAGTTTTTTCGAAACACAAAAGTTAACCTGTTTAGCCTAAACCAAATAAATATCAATAGAATATCCAAATTGATGGGGACTTTAGGTTCAACAGATGAATTTATTATAGAGAAAAAAGTTGAGATAAAAAGAAAATCAAATGCTTTGTTTTTAGGTGGTTACAATTGGGAAGACGAAAGTGTACTTTTTTTCCTACGTGGTTTGGCTGAAATAAATTTTAAGAGGGAATTTACGAAGCTTTTTAAATTTCTCAACAGTTCTGAGAATCTTGGGGTACTCTACGGTATCAAACCGATGGAGATAAAATATGGACTTTTGTTCTATTTATATTCTAATCTCAAGAAAGATAAGGAGCGTACTAAGTATCTTTATATCAGAGAAATTATCGCAGATAATCTAATGAAGAGTAGCTTAGACAATGAACCAAAAGAGGTTACACGCAGATATTTGGATTTAATTTATTCAGAGAATCAGTTTTTTAATTTGGTAAATGATAAAATTAGGCCTGCATTGACTGATTCTAAAATTAGTTGGGATATCGATTATCACTTGGCAAAAATAGCGGAGGAATATTTAGATCGTGGAGATGATCAATTAGGATTCAATACATTAAAATATACACATCCATCGAGGTGGAAAATTCGCGGCTTACAGGCATCAAAGGAGTGGGAAAAAATTACAGTTAAATTTCTGAATGTTTTTATACTTAAGCAAAATGTTGAAGGGGGCTTAGAACTTGTGAAACGAGCAATAAATCCTACTGAAATGCTTCATAAATTGAGTATGGAAATAAAGATTTGTGATGAGGATACAAAGGAAAAAATGAGCTCAATGATGCGTTCTTTTGTCAGTAAACTTGATGTTGAACATTTTGATAGGATAACAAGAGAAATCAAGCATAGAAATTATTTCTCGGCACTAATTTTAGAGGCGGAATTATTGCATCGACTATATGGCTATGACGAAAGTAGGAGTATTTATTTACAGATTTGTGAAAATTTGACAAATATTAAAAATCATGATGATTTGCAGGTTATTCTAAAAAAACTGTGTCAGTCACTTGTTAAAAATCATTGTGTAGAGTTGTATTCCTATATCACCAACAATTTACATGTAATAGATTCTGTAGTTGTGCCATTAGGCGTAAATATGAAAGGTTGGCAAAGAACGTTAATTGAATTCCGTAATGAGCTAATTTCATTAGGAGATAGCGAATATCTACAGATTGTTGAGAGTAAAATCGCATTGTTACCTGCAATAAAAATCAATACGAATTCCACCACGTCTAAAGTGTTAAAAGACAAACCCAAAGGGTACTACTTGTTACCATTTGACGAATATAAAAGTTCACTATACAATGCATCAAGTGAGAGTATGCTCAAATCAATCATTCGACATGCTTCTTTTCAATGCTTTGAAAATGTTTTGAATAATCCATCTGACATGAATGAGTTGTCTGGTTTTCTGGGGCTTAAAAATTGGATGATGCTTGGATTAGAATTGAATTATCACAAAAAATAACAGAAAAATACAAAAAATTTAATTTGTAATGTTGAGATCAAAAAAATCATTTTTTCTTGAGATGTTCTGCGTTAATTTTCTTTAAAAGCCCTGAAATAATAACCAAAACTACTATTTTATACGATATTAACTTCTGATTTCTGAAGTTTACTTGAAACAATTAAATCTTATGATCATCAAACATTTCCCCAACCTCCCACCACGTCTCAATAAAAAAATTGAGGCCGTCAAAGCTGAAGAAGACGCCTTTGCAGCCGATGAACTCGTTGAACTCGGCGAGGAAATTCTCTCCCAACTGGCTGCGATGGGAATTGCTGCCTATCTGCAGCAGGCCAAACAAAAGGAAGTCTTCAATGACTTCTTGATTTCCTTGTTTCTGTCCAATGGACATGCCTACAACGCTGGTCCATTGTATCGCTGGGCAGCAAACATGGTCAAAGAGGCCGAGGGTGAACATGCTGCTTTATTACGCTCGTTTTTCTGGGAAATGAAGGACGGCAAAGAGGTGCTCAACGAAGAAATACATCACCTGGCCAGTTTGCGCAATGCCGTTATGCACGGATTTTTTGTGTTGCCACCCGAACGCAATCGTGAAGAGCTCAAAGGAATGGAATCGATCCTTGAACAAATGCAGCAAGCAGGCCTGTTCAAGCAAAGCTTTGGAAACTTCCACTTTATCAATCAAGACGGATTCAATGGCCATTGGAACATCACAGATCCAAGTGCATGGGAACTGCTCGGGAATTGTCAATCGTTCGGTAAACTCGCTCAGCGCGTGTCTCATGAGTATTCAGAAAGTTTCCGGATCGAGGAGCAGGCTTTTGCACGTCAGGACTCGGAGTTTATCCCTGAGGTGCAACAATCAACTTTGGCTTTGTTGGAAAAAGGCAGAGGCGCAATGGCATGTTGGTACAATCCGGATTCTGAAGAAGGTGATCAAGCGTATCGCTCTATGATTCAATTGGTTTCGCAAGGGAATTATCTGCCGATCTATTATGCGTTGCATGACAAAGGGGCAACCTATACCACTTCATTTTTAGAAAAAGAATTGGGGAAGGTCTTGTTTGAACATACACAAAAAGAAAGTGCTCGAAAGGAACCAATCAAGTTTCTGAAGAACAAGGACAACCATAAACTCATGTCTAAAAAACCGGTTGTTGTTTTGCACAATGTTCATGTGGCTTTGTTTAACGAAAGTCATTTAACCCTATTCTTCAATGAATTGTTTGATGCAGGTGTTCCTGTGTTGTGCACATCATGGAAATATCCCTACCTCAAACGTTTTTTCAATGCTGAAGTAGATCTTGGTCAGTCCAATTCGAAGGTGAATACGGACTTGGTATCATACTCCTTGGCGAATTACCTTCGGTTTAAAGGACCGAGTAAAGAACAAGCAGACCAGCTTGAAGATCATGAGAAATTGAAGGAAATTGTTTTCGCCATTCATTCCAAGTTGGAAAACAAGGAAGAGGTGGTTGCTCGCCGTTTCGCTGATAAAAACAATAATCCGATTGAATTTGTACATGAGGCCTTTGGCATCTTGAGTCCCTTTTATACCTCAGGAAAACTACCATTTCAAAAAGATGAAGTCGATGAACTTTATGGTTTCCCGAAAACCATTGAAGAAAGCTCTCGCATTTTCCTTACCCTAGGAAGACGTGATGTCAAACTAGAATACCAGCACAGAGTATTATCAAACGCAGAATAATAGGCTATGAATCCGATTCAGAAATACCACGAGCGCTACCACGAGCTTAAAAATGAAAAGAATATTACGTCAGCACAGGATTCATTAAATGAACTCATAGAAAAGGACAATGCAGGTTTGAACAACTTTTTTATGGCTGCTTTCGGCATGAGCACCATGATGTTGCGCATGGGAGCAGTGATTCAACTGTGTAGAAAATTTGAAAGTTCAGATGGTCAAGGTGATGCACTTTTTACGAAACAGGTGCTTGATAACCTCAGAGAAACTTTGCCTTCAGATACCAGTTGGAAAAACCTTTGGGTCATTAGTACTGAGGAAGATGTGTGGAAACAACCCACGACTAAACCAAAAATAGGTGACTCGCTGTTAGACCGATTTGTCACCTTTCGAAATAAATTTGTCCATCAGCACATTCAGTTAAAGTCGGAATTCCTTCAACAATTGTCCAATGGTGTTCTTGTGTTTGAAGAAATGGCGAATCTAGCAGCACTTTTTTCGCAGGGGAAGATTACGGTGATGGATGGAAAATGCTACTGGCAGGAGAATGAGCGTGCTTTATGTCTGCATCCCTTCTTGCAACAAGGCGCTGATCAGGAACATCCGTACATTTTTCAAGGCTTGCACAAGTCAAAGGGCGAAGTTTCGATGTTGAACCTGATGATGGGAGATGAAGATGCTCAGGCATCAGACAAACACCTAGAGCCTGTTTTCGAGCCAATGCGCGCTTCCTTGCAAGGCGGTGCAGGACAAGTCTTCGATCATAGTGAGCGCCTTGCCTACTATCAATCCTGCTTCGTGGGACGTGATCGAGAAAAAAAAGCCGTTTTAGATTTTTGCAATGATGCTGATGAAAACAACATTCTCTGCGTGAAGTCACCAGCTGGAATGGGGAAGGGGGCACTCATTGCGGATGTTATTGGGCATTTGCAGGACACAAAATCACAGGTGCTCTATCATTTTTGTGGTGCGGGGATGCAAAACAGCCTTCATGCGGCATTGTACCATTTGATTTTACAAGGCAAGGATAAGCAATTTTGGAATCGATCTGATGAAACCATTGGACGTAAACTTGATCGCCTTCCGACCAAATACGTTGATGTCATTCATTTCTTTCATTCATTGCTTGATGAGCATTTGAACATCCATTCCAAGAATCCATCCAAGAACCTTGTCATCATCATTGATGGCTTGGATGAAGCCCAAGTGGCGTATGCTCAATTGAAAATTTCGGATTGGTATTACACCTACAACGAAAAAGAAGAGCCTGAAGAGGATTGGAGAAGTAATGCGAAGATCCGTTGGGTGTTTACCTACCGTTGCGATGACGATGGCAATGAAAGCTTTTATCGCTTTCCTACAATGAAGGAGTTAGCAAAGGTGGAATTGCTCCAACCATTAAAGGGCCTAATGCCAGAAGCGGTCGATGAAGCGTTCAATCTATTCAAGGTCTCTGAGGAATTTAAAAATGCCGTAGTTCAAAAGGCAACGATTGTTGTTTGATCTGGAAAAGGGCGCAATGCTCTCGGGCCAATTCCTTAATGATTTGGATGTTATGTTGTATTTTATGCCAAATAACAAGAGTCAGAGTTCATTTAGAAAACTAAAATCATTCGTTACGCGTTTTATAGTAGAAGATATGGACAGGGAGATTTAATCGTTATTTTCTCAATCTACCTCAAAAAGTGCACTAAAATGCACTATCCACTTGTTTTATCAAAATATTCCACTACATTTACCCTAAAAAGAGCAATGTAATGCACTTTCAGAGAGTAATTAAACAGTTAAAGGAGAGAAGAGAGGCCTTAGGGGTAACCCAAGAGATGCTTTCGGATATCTCCGGTGTGTCCTTGCGCGCCATAAAACAATTCGAAAGCGGAAAGGGGAATCCCACCTTGCATACCTTGAGCAAATTAGCTGAAGCACTGGGTTTGGAGCTTGGTTTACATGCAATAACCAAACAAGCTGACGCATGAGAAGAGCAACGGTCTTGTACAAGAACGAGCATGCGGGAACGCTTACCCAGCTTGACGATGGCAGTTTTGAATTTACCTATCTCGATACTTGGGTGCTGAATCCTGCAAAACCTGCCATAAGCTTGACGCTTCCAAAAACAAGGGAACCATATCGATCGTCAGATCTGTTTCCATTTTTCTTCAATATGTTGCCAGAAGGATCAAACAAACAAACGGTATGTTATCATTTACGCATCGATCAAGATGATGACTTTGGAATCCTAATGGCAACCTCGAAAACGGATACCATTGGCGCAGTGCGTATTGTAAAAGAGATTGAAGCATGAGTTTACCACTAATTACCTATTGTCCGGGAACCTTGGCGGAAGGCCAAGACACCTATAGTGGAACGGCATTGAAACGCATGTTTGATGGTAAAAAAGTCAATCACATTTTACCATATGTCTCTCCCTTAGCTGAAGAGGAAACCGATACGCTCTTTACCGAAAACCAGCAGGGTCTATCGATTTCAGGTGTCCAGGAAAAGTTTTCTGTCCTGCTGGAAAAGAACAAACTACGACTGATCAAAGAAGGCGAATATGGTCAATACATTCTAAAGCCAGTGCCAAGATTCGGAAAAAATTCGGATCAAATGCCAGCGAACGAACACTTGACGATGCAGATTGCCCGCCAGGTTTTTGGCATAGAAACCGCAGAAAATGCACTGATCTTTTTCAAGGATGGTAAACCGGCATACCTGACCAAGCGTTTTGACGTGCGTTCGGATGGTGAGAAATGGGCACAGGAGGATTTTGCTTCCCTTGCAGAATTGACACCGCAAACACACGGGGAGAATTACAAATATTTAGGCACTTACTTGGACCTGTTCCACCTTTTGAAAAAATACGTTCCGGCCTATCCAAGTGAAGCACCAAAACTCTTTCGACTGATCCTTTTCAATTACCTCATGTCCAATGGTGATGCCCATTTCAAGAACTTCTCATTGATCGAAACAACGTTGGGCGATTTTAAACTCAGTCCAGCCTATGACCTGCTGAACAGTCGAATACATATCGCCGATCGTGATTTCGCCTTGGAACAAGGCTTGCTTCCACCGCAGCTCGTAAAAGGCAAAATCAGGGAACAGTTCGCGCTGCTGGGGCACTTGGCCATGATTCCACAAAAGCAAATCGACAAAATTCTTACGGATCTTACTGGACATGAAGCTGCTGTGAAAGAGTTGATTGCTCATTCCTATTTGTCCGATCGCTTTAAACGCAATTATGAACAGGCGTATTTAACGCGGTTGGGGAAAATGAATAGGGGGTAGGTTTGAGATTTCATCTGAAAGACACTCTTGAAACCGAAATCAATGTAACTAAAACGTAATGTGGTTGACATCGGAATATCGGATATAGATTTTAGTTGGTATGAGTTAATTGTACATTTGATAAAATAAAATCATGAATTGATATTCCATTGATTTGTATAGATTTAATCTTTTTTGTTGAAACTACTTATGACTCAGTTTAGCTGCCAAAACAAGACCTGCGAATTTTTTGATAAAAAGGTGTCATTCGAATATGCCGAACAATGCGATTTTCAATGTGTCAAATGTAAACTAGAACAATACGAAGATTCGAATGATTCCTTGTTAAGCAAGGAAGAGGAAATACTCATTGAAAATCTTCCTTATGTTATCGCTTATCCGCTGAAACGAACACTTCTCGAAACACACGCTTGGACTAAAATAAACTTGCTTAAGGACACATTTCTTAATTATTTAAAATATTTAGGTCTTCTTACCTCTTCTGAGTTTTTTAATTCTGACTTTAAAGACAGATCCATGGTTCTGCTTTTTAAAAATACATTAACTGAACCATCCTTCGGAACATGGAATAAGTACATTGTTGAAACACTTGATTTTCTGGAAAAAAATAATCATCAATTTTTCTGCTCTGAACTAAGGGATTATTATGAATACGTGCAAACGGGAAAAAAGAGGAAATTATATAGAGGTGAAATTGAGTATGTAGATGCCGATGGAAATCAACAATACAGTAAGAAGGAATTATCTGGAATTGATATGCTGATTAATTTCCGTAATGTTTATTTAGGCCACGGAATAACACTTGATGATGTTGATTCACGAATAGCTTGGGATGCCTATTCACCAATTTTTCTAGAACTACTGACTTTCATGTCGTTCAGTAAAGATTATCCAATGTACAAGCACGAACATGGAGAAACATTTTGTTTACTATCACCAGAAATTCAATCTTCGGAAACTAAAAGTCGGCGGTCTGGGGTATGGATACAACGTCAAGATGGAGCATTTCAAGACATACTTCCGTTCTTTATTATTCCAGGGGAACTCGCTATTTCCAAAGAGGAAAAAGAGCAAATTCTTGTTTATGAATCTTTTACTGGTAAGAGAATTAAGTTTTTCAGTCCTGAGGGAACTGAAAAGCAAACTTCAGGAAAAATATTACAAAAGTTAAATCTACTTCTAAAAGATAAGGAAGATGAAATTTCCTCTAGTCCAGAGGAATTTACAAAGGAATATTTTCAAATTCGATTGAAAAATGAAAATTTGATTCAGTTTAAAATCCTGGAGGAGGAGAAAAAAACAATCCCTGGCACTTATGTTCACCGGGAAGAAATCGAAGAGAAACTTATCGAATGGATTGAAACTAGAGCTTCTGTTTTTTTTGTTGCGGCAGAAGCGGGTAGTGGCAAGACTAATTTATTGGTTGAAATTCAGAAACAATATTCTGAGCGTTTTCTCGATGCCTTGCTGATTCGTGCGGGAAGGATGGAAAAAGAAACATTGAGCGAACAAATTGCCTATGTATTGAATATCAATCCGTCTATTGGGTTAGACCAATATGAAAATTTAGCAGGAACCCAACTGAACCCAACTTTTATCTTAATCGATGGACTCAATGAGGTTTTTAATGCTGAAAAATTATGGCAAGAAATTTTACACTTAAGCAGTATCTTCGAACCGGGTAGTTTGAAATTCGTCGTTACTTGCAGGTTCAATAAAAAGACAGATATTGAGCGATTTAAGGTCTTGGAAGAACAATGGCAATACATTTACACTGAAGAGGCTGAATATGAAAAAGTTCTTTTGAAGCGGTCTTTTCAACTTTCTGGCCTAAAAATGTCTGAAATGAAACAAGCTTGGGAAAGCTACACTTCATTTAGGATTGATAATAAAGCTCATTATTGTCCAAAGTTTAGTTTTGAAGAAATTGCAGAAAAGGATAGATCCTTGTACTTGCAAATCTCCAATCCTCTTATTCTTAAAATTTTTTTGGAGTTATACAATGGAAAAGGTTGGCCGGCAAAAGGAAAAAAAGTCATCAACATCAAAAAGGATTGGTTTGATACCTTTTCACTCAACGAGAAGAGATTGTTCTTTTTATTAGCCGAAGAAGTCTTGGAGTTGGGTAGAAACGAGCTTTTATTGGATGATTTAATAAAACACCCTGAAATTGGAACTTATATTCTTGCAGATAATCTCAATGCGCCTTACCAAAGACTTAAGAATAAGAGCTGGATTAGTCGTTATTTTAAAGGGAATTGCGGTTATATAAACCTAACAGTAGAATCGTTTTTGTTCTTTATTTTGGGCCTTCATCTTAAGGAAAGAGAACCAGACGTTTCTGCTCAAGAAATTTCAGATTTATTAAAAAAAGACAACAAAATTTACATTGAAGCGATATCAAACTATTTGACTGAAATGGCAGTGGATGGTGACCTTTCCATGGTGAGTGATTTACTTGATATAAGTGTAGAATACACTGATGTATGCAGTGTGCCTTTATTCCATTATTTAAAATTATTTGGAGTAAATGATTCATTTCTTAAAATACTTTTAACATGCATACGAATAGATTCTCCAATGCCTGAGAAGATTTTGTTCGAACTAAAAAACAATGAACTTTCGTATTTCATGCAGCAGTTCTTAAATCAAATTTTTGACTTTTATGAGCAGGGAGAAAACATCAATATGGATATTTTACTTGATTATTTTGATGAACTGTCATTAAAGCAGCAAGACTTGGTAATTAGAAATTTAGTCAATGATGAAGGGAATTCATCACCAAAGCGCTTAATCGTAGTTTCCAAGTACTTTTGCAAAAAGGAAGGTTACGAAAGCTCTCGAATGATTTTAGATTCTATAGTTGCTGAGTTACGAAGTTTTGATGATTTAACTCAATATAAAATCATTCGTGAAAGAGCTTTTTGTAATCTTAAATTGTATACAACATCTTATAAGGCTATTCAGCTAAACTTAAAATATTTATTGAAAGAATCTGAGGGTCTTTTGATCTATGGGATTGAGTTACTTAAAAAAACTGATTTGCAAATAGAATTATCGATACTTTATGAAGATTTAGGTTATTTATTTTCTGTAAGGAAGTCTTATAATCAAGCTTTAAGTTTTTACGACCGGGCGCTTGCAATAAGGCTCACATTATATGGAGAGCAACATTCTATTATCGCAGATCTTTACAACAAATATGGATATATAGAAAGAGAAAATCGCAATTATAATTTAGAAGAAGAGTATTGTTTGAAGGCTTTGAAGATACGTGAGCATACGAAGGGTGTGAATCATTTATTTACATCAACAAATTATTTGCATTATGGCAAAATTCTGTTTAGAAAAAAAGACTATCAACAGGCATTATTGTACTTAAATAAGTGTTTGGCTATTCGAATGGAAAAATTAGGTGAAAATCATGAGGACACAAAGATATGTCAGAAACTAGTGGCCAAAATACAGGTGTTTATTTGATTTATTCAAGGCCACATTGCCCGATTAATCTTGAATCTTATATCGCATTGTACCAAGTAAGCTCCACTTACCAATCACGTGACTAACAACCGTAATTATTGCAGTTCCATTTTCACCTGGAAGAACCAAAAGATGGTTAACCGTTTGCTTGTTAAAGGAGACACCCTTGGCCTCCAAACGAAACTTATCGGAACGTTATAGGTATTGAGAGTTAGTCTACAATCTGAAAAGTATACGTTGCTAATGTCATTCTCTTCCCGTTTGAAACGCAAGTGATAGTTATGTTAGCTTGTCGACCAGTTGTATTCACCTGAACAAAATAATCACCTGATCTTTCTACGAGCGTTACTCCTAATCCACGTAATTCAAAACGCTCACAACCTGTTCCTTGAACTTTAATGATGTTTTGTTCGGACCGGGAGAAATAATGTCTATTTGGATCATCGTTGATGATTACCTCAGCTCTTATTTTCTGCCCAAAGCTCGATGAACAAAACAGAAACGTGGTGACGAATAAAAAGAAGATTGCTTTCATGGTGTTGGATTTAAAGATTTAGATGCTAATGCGGGTAATATGAAAAGTAACTGAATGAAAAATGTAATTTTCTGTCAATCATGATAATGCCTTGACCGTTATGGGTTCAAATCCCTCGATTTTTCGACTTACAATAAGGCAATTGTGGATTGTGTACTAATAAATGTCAAAAAAAATATCTTCATACTTTTTGCTACATCGCTTAACATTGAGATCTCTTCGCATTTCAAACTTTATTGAATTTAAATCTAGTCTTTGGTGTTATAAAAATTTCAATTTGGGGTTAAGTGTAAAAACCTTTATCTATGAGATTCAATCTAATTATTTTTTGCTTGGGAACTGTAGGATCCCTTTTTTCACAAAATTCCTATCCATCCACACGAACAATATTTTTTGAGAAAAACAGTGACCAACTCTCTCTGCAATCACAGGAGATTCTAGACTCTTTAATTCTTGAAATTACAAATCCAGCCGAAGAGCTTTTGTTATTCGGACATACGGATGCAGATGCCAGTGCAGCATATAACATGAATTTATCTCGAAATCGCACATTAGCCATTCAAAATTATTTTTTCTCGCACAACCTTCCGAACCGACTGCATCTGGAATGGAGGGGGGAAGAAAAACCAGTTAATGCGAATCTAGAGATCCGCGAAAAAGCTTTAAATCGAAGAGTTGAAATTTTCAGGAATTATCAAACACCTTCGAATCAAATTAGTCAGTTCAAAAAAGCAGCTGAGGTCTTCGTCATTCAGTCGAATCGCGACACCATTATTACCTGTAAAGAAGGGACTCAAATTTTTGTACGAGCGGGTTCATTCAATACACCAAATGAATCTTCCGAAATAGAGATTGAAATAACTGAGTTTTATAAGAAAAGCGATTTCCTTTTAAATAACCTGACTACAACCACAACGAGTAATGAATTGCTGGAATCCGGCGGAACGATTGAAATCCATGCAAACGTAAAAGGAGAAAGCGTTGAATTAAATCAAGGCTCAACCTTGCAAGTTATTTTCAAAGACAAAAAAGAAAATGATGGTATGGAGACCTATTATGCCGTGGAAGGGAAGGGTGTAACTAAATGGACAACAGATTTACCTCAGGATTCAAAAGCGCTCGAACCCATATTGATCTCAGAAGCATATAGAATCAGAAATATGGATACTATGGAGATTGTGACTGAATTCATAATCAATGTTGATGGATTAAATTACAAAGCCACTAAATCACTTAAGAGAGGTCATCGTTTATCTCCATTTCAGGAATCAGTAACCCAGGAATTATTAGACCAAAAAGAGTATGTCAATTCAATCTTCTTTTCAACAGATCGTGCTTTGACCGTTAGAGACCTTGGCCGAATTAATTGTGACCGTCTGAAAAGAATGGAAAATACACAACAACTTTCCGTAGAAATAAAAAGCAATTTAATACCTAGCTTGGTACTGAAACTTGACTCGATCAACATGATTATTCCCTTTTCACGAAGAGAAGGTAATGTTTATGTATTCGATATGGTACCCACCAATTCAAGTTTTGATGTCATCGCACTTTATATTGGCGATCAAGGAATATTTATGGGGCAGCTGAGCAATGAAAAAATCCTTGATTCCCAGAATTCTTCCGAAAGTAAACGATACATTGGTTTGAAAAAATGCACTGAAAGAGAATTGAGGTTGGCTATTGAACAAACGGACAGTAGTTTATAACAGTGATTTATTGCCTGAGTTTTACACTGCGATAAATTTGAAGAACCATCTATACCATTGTAGGAACGTACAACGAAAATTTACTTTTACTCGGATTTTTGGATATTTTCAAAATTCTTCCATTTTTCGAAAAATGCTGTTTTGATGAATTTTCGAATGTATCCGCTTTTTTACGCGCAATTACGCGTGTTTTTGAGCGGAACGCGCGTAAATTCGATGAACGCACGTATTTTGTTCAAAAAATAGGGCTTTATTCGTACACGTTTGTGTCAACTATCAAGGAATTAATTTCTAGTAGAATCTTTCTTGTAAAATTGCTATTTCTTGTACATATTTACTATTAAAATTCGTGATCTTGGGTGCTCAGGCGCTATTTGTGAACGTAAGGTTGTAGGATTGTGCAATGGATGTTGAAATAATGGAATCGTTTGAATAGACGATGTCTATTTTTTAAGTCGACAGGTTAAAAGACTATCCCTTAAACGTAATACAGATTCACCAATAAAAGCAAAGACCATGATTCAAACTCGCTTAGATCCAGAAACAGGACGCGAACAAATTTGGGTGAAGCCGGAAGGCTTGCCAGGTCTTTGGGTAACGCGCGGGTATTGTGATCGCTGTGAAGCTTACCAAGAATGTCTTGGCTTGTTAAGTTTGACTGATTCAGAATGGAAAGAAGTAGAGGAGATGATTTCGGAGGTGAATGATCCTGCTACAGTAAAGGAAAGGATAGGTGGGATGAATTTGGCGTGTGTTAGGCCAGAGGTTTAGATTGTCCGCTTGATATGATTTTGTTAAATGGTAATTGGTATATCAAAAATTGATTTTAAATAATGCTAATTGATATTTAAAATCACTTAAAAGTTCAAATTTTAGATGTTTTCCGTAATGGTATAGGTTTTGCCAAATGGCGGCGGACCAAAAAACTGTAAAACTATGAACGGAATGAGCATCACAAAAACCACAGCAGCAGAACAAATTCAAAACTCACGCTTGATGACGTACTTCGTCCATGCCTTTGTTGCGAACAATGTGGATGCGCTGAAGGGGATGCTGCATGACGATGGCTTGTTCATGGGGAAATATTCAAAGGCCAAGATGGCTGGTGTTTTCTACAATATTTTCTTTGGTACCGACAAAGGGATTCAAATGCTGTTCAATGTCAACATTAACCACGGTGTGGCTTTGAATAAGATTCCTGGTGCGGAGGTGGTGGAAATTCGTTGCAGCGATGAAGATGTTCCACCTGCAAAGTTCGGGGAACCTTCAAACACGAAAAAAGGGGAGCGTGTGTTCCGTTTTTGCTTCCGCTTCAAAGAAGGGAAGATTATTGATCTTCAATGTCCAACATGCTTCGTGGAGTGTGTTGAAACGATAACTGCTAAAAACTAAGAAGCATGAATTTAGAAGGAATTTACCAGTCCTATTTT
Organism: Crocinitomicaceae bacterium; assembly: GCA_044353545.1. Taxonomy (GTDB): domain Bacteria; phylum Bacteroidota; class Bacteroidia; order Flavobacteriales_D; family Crocinitomicaceae; genus M0103. Next base: position 19,113 of record JBILBT010000009.1, read on the forward strand.
CAAAAGTCGAAGATCTTTTTGTACCCACTGTTGGGCATTGCTCGTGGTGCGGTTGAAACACCTGAACAGACCTACTTGGCGTATGGAGACATTATTCGTCCTGAGCATATGATTTATTTGTGTCGCTATACGAATCGAACCGATGCCGCTTACCTGAAATTCGAAAAGGAGCGTCTATTGGGACATCCCTTATTCAAAGGTTACTTTGTGCTTGAGGACAAGTCGAAACTCTTCATGTTCGACTATTCAAGCATGGGTGAGGACTGGTTTCATCTTCTAAACGGTCGATACAGTCAAGTCAAACTTGAACGAAGAAAGAAGATCTTGAACCATTTCGAGAAGAATACGGCGAACTACACGTATATTGAGAGTTACCTATTTCCGAAGAAGTACATGGATCAGTATGCTCGGATCTTGAATGTTCGTAAGGATTTACTGGAGCAGGTGGGGGAGTTGTGTGATAAGCCGGATTTGGTGAGGGAGAGGGTGGTATAATAAAAAGTAATTTTAAACAAATAAATATGAAAAACGAAGAAGCAAAACAATGCCTAGAAAGTGTTACGATTGCTATTAAAATGGAACTATACTCTATGAAAAGAGAATGTCCTATTTGTGGTGAAGATGACTGGTGTGGCACCGATGGCTGTCCAATGGATCCGCAATAAGGAGGAATATCAATTAATACATTTAAAACGTATTGTATCGTGAAATAGGGGGGTGAAATTACATAGTGTAACGGGCAAAATCTCGTCGAAAATGTAGTTCAGTCCTCAAGGAACGCGGGATAATCCTCGTGATTATCCTAGAAAACTTCGATGAACTCGAGTGATCAACGAGGACACCTGATGTGAACACAATAATCCCCGTGATGAACCGATTTGCTTCATGGATTCACGGGGATAATTATTTTATTAAATAAAGGATTAATGCGTTGAGATTTATTTTATTGAGGTTTTTGAGAATTATTTTATTGAACGATTTTATCGCTTAGCCAACTTATTTCAGCAGATATGCGCTCCGACAGTTAGACCCCTTTTCAATTTCATCCACTAATTTGTTTCTCTTGTTTATAAGTAAGGGGCAACCCTAAAAGACGACACTACAACAGAAAACGAAAAATTGAAGAAACACAGACAGTTTGCCAACCCTTCGCAAAATAAAAAGAGCTGCAAGCCAACGCACAAGCCGACACAAATTGCAGCACATTTTATTTTGCCCTACCGCACCCAAGCCCACCCACCACCCTGAAAACTTGTTGAAAAATTCCACTACTTTTTTATCGAAGGTTTAATAAAATACTTTTTATATTTGCCAATATTTGTCAAGTCAATTTCATGCAAGCGAAAACAATAGGAACAATTTTAAGAGAGTTAAGAGAGACAAAAGAGCTTCTACTTCGTGAAGTTGGGGCAGAATTATCTCTAGACCCGACAATTCTCAGTAAAATTGAAAGAGATGAGAGAATGCCAACCAGAGAACAAGTAAAGGCACTTTCAAACTTTTACAAGGAGCAAAAAAACGAAGTAATCATTGCTTGGTTGAGTGACAAATTAGTTTATGAAATACAGGACGAAGAACTTGGACTTGATGCTATGAAAGTAGCAGAAGCAAAAATTAAATACGGTAAAAATCAAGGCAAATGAGTGCTAATCAATATATCAAGACGTTTTTAGAAGCCTTAGGCTTCAAATCCAAAAATGGAGTTCAATATTCAAAAGAATATAAAATGCAAGGCTATACTATTTCAGCCGACATAAACAAAGGTAAAATACAGTATCGCAAAGACGAGAATACGACTGTTGAAAGAGTTGAAGACGGTCAAATTCAACTTGGGGATAAAACAACGTCCAACTTCTCGCAACGTGAAAACTTTGTTGTTTTAGAGTGTGTGGACAAACTTCTAAATAAGGGTTATTTGCCAAACGACATCCACTTAGAAAGACGCTATCCTTCTGGTCGGGGAGCAAGTGGCGGAAAATCGGACGTTTGTGTTTACGGAAAAGACAGCAAGTCTTTAATGGTAATTGAATGTAAAACTTATGGAGCCGAATATGAAAAGGAACGTAAGAAAATGGAAGAACACGGTGGACAGTTGTTTGCTTATTTAGCAAATGACCAAAATGCCAAATTCCTAGTTCTTTATGCTTCCAAACTTAATGACGACAATAAATTTGACTATGAGAATTTAATTGTTCAAATAAAAGACCGTGAAGAAGATTTAAAGAAAAGCACAAAACAAATAGAAGAAGAAAATATCAAACTTTATCGTGATGCCAAAAACAAGGCTGAATTATACGAAGTTTGGAAAGAGTCATTCAATTTATACTTTCATTTCAACGGAATTTTTGACGATGACGCAAACGCCTATTCACTTGAACTAAAAGCCTTAAAGAAGAAGAATCTGAAATCACTGGAAGATTCTCAGGGATTGTTCAATAAGTTTGCTGAAATTTTAAGGCACAACAACATTTCCGACAATGCTAATGCATTCAACAAAATCCTTTCTTTATTTCTATGTAAAATCGTAGATGAAGAAAAGAATGATGATGATGTTTTAGACTTCCAAGTAAAAGAAGATGAAGAATATGAACATATCATAGATCGTTTGCAAGCCCTTTATCAAAAGGGTATGAAAAAACTAAACGAAGAAATTGTTTATTATTCAGAGAATGAGTTACTCGACATAATTAAGTTATACCCAAAGCAAACTCCAATTGAAAAGGTTGAAGCGATATTCAGAGAATTAAAATACTACACTAATAATGAATTTGCTTTCAAGGAGGTGCATAACAAAAACCTATTTATCCAAAATGGTAGAGTTCTTACTGAAGTGATAAAATTGCTCCAGAACTTCCGTTTTCGTTTTACGAGTAAGCAGCAGGTTCTTGGAGACTTTTTCGAGTTAATGCTTAACCACGGAGTTAAACAATCAGAAGGTCAATTTTTCACACCAATACCAATTGTGAGATACATTATTCTTTCACTTGGTTACGAAATTGTTATTAACTCAAAAATTGAAAAAGGTGAAGACCATATCCTACCTAAAGTGCTTGACTATGCTTGTGGTGCTGGTCACTTTCTGACCGAAAGTGTTGAAGAGTTACAAAGTAAAATTAAAGAAATAAACACATCAAAACTCTCAACAGAATTACAAAAGAAAATTAAAAAATATAGTAAAGGCACCGAATGGGCACAAGATTATATTTTTGGAATTGAAAAAGATTACAGACTTGCTAGGACTTCACAAATAGCTTGCTATATCAACGGTGACGGAGATGCAAACATAATTTTTGGAGATGGCCTGGAAGAACACGAACAATTGAAACTTAACAAAAAGAAATTTGATATTGTAGTTGCAAATCCGCCATATGCAGTTGATGCTTTCAAAAATTACTTAAATGTAGGACGGGCTAATTATGAACTATTGGAAAACTTGACTGAAACAAGTGACGAAATAGAAACAGTATTTATAGAAAGAACAAAGCAAGTATTAATTAATGGAGGGTTGGCAGGAGTAGTTTTACCAACCTCGATATTTGAAAGTGGTGGTATCTATACAAAGGCAAGAGAAATTCTTTTAAAATATTTTGAAATTAAAGGCATTACAATTTTAGGCAGTAAAACATTTATTGCAACCAGTGTAAAAACACTAATTGTATTCCTAAAGCGTAGAGACGATGATTTTGTAAAAGACAGAGAATACATAACTTCTGATCTGTTTACTAATACTAAGTATGCAGCTGACATTAGATATATTGATGCAAATCGTTTGCTTACAATGTTTGTTGAATACAGAGGGTTAGAATTGGAGCATTATGAAAGATTTCTAAAACTTGAAATTTCAATAGAATTATCAGAATCTGATATGTTCGTTGAATATAAGACAGAGTTTGACAGCAGCACAAAAATTAGAGACCACAAGAATAAACCAGCTTTTAAAAAATTAATAGCAGCAGAGCAGGAAGCTGAAATACAAAAAATGTTTTATAACTATTGTAAGGATATTGAAAAAGAAAAATTCTTTTATTTCTTACTGACACTTTCAGATGGCGAAAAGAATCCTACTTCAATTGAAAGGTATTATGATTTTCAACAAACAGTAATTGTAAAAACAGGAAAAGATGTTGATGAGCAAAAAGAATTTTTAGGTTACGAGTTTAGTAAACGTAAAAGACAAGAGGGAATTAAGATAAATAACTACGGTGGAAAGTTATTTGATGAGGGTAATCCAAACAATCCCGAGAAAGCCAGTTCTTACATCAGAAAGTCTATTCAAAATGGTGAAATTACAAAAATTGACACAGAAGTTAGTAAACACGTTCAAGTATTTTCTCTTGCAGAGTTGATTGATTTTGATTCTGCAGAATTTGATAAAAAGTTAAGTACTGAAACTATTTCAAAAACAAACTGGGAAGACGTTTGGGGTTCCACAGATATTAAGCCTTTATCACCTGACATTGCATTAATTCAAAAGGGAAGTTCAATTACAAAAGCTAAAACTGTGAATGGTAAAATTCCAGTTGTTGCAGGTGGACAACAGCCAGCGTATTTTCATAATGTCGCAAATAGACCCAAAAACATCATTACAGTTAGTGCATCTGGTGCATATGCTGGTTTCCTAAACTTCTGGAACACTGAAATTTTTGCTTCCGACTGCACGACAATAAAATCAATAAATGAGGATGAAATACCGACTGAAATACTATATGAGATACTCAAAATAGTTCAACCAGAGATATATAAACTACAAAGAGGACAAGCACAACCACACGTTTATCCAAGAGATATTTCAAAAATAAAAATTCCTGTCCCAAACAAAGAGCAACAGAAGTTAATCAAGAAAGATTTATCAAAATTAAACAGTGACAGAGGTAAGTATTTAGCTCAAGGGGTAGCAGTTCAAGACTTGGAAAAAGTATTGCAAGAGGAAAAGAGAAAAATAATTGTGAAACATTGTTTTAACTCAAAATAAAGAGCCACCAAACCAACGCATCAATACAGCATTAAAATGGACAGACAACAACACGAAAGTAAATAAGGCCAGCTTGTAACAGCGGTTTTGCGTAATGGCGGGTTCAGTGCTTCATATGACAGTTTTGTGGGTAAACAAACAGTAGTGCTTCGTATCAACATTTGTGGAGGAATTCCGCCACTACGCCAAGCCGCAAAACGTTACATTTTAAACTTATCAACACTTCAATCCCCTCCGATTTCCACACCAATATCTACCCTCGTGTGTCACGACATCATAGTGGCGGACGAACAAAATAGAGATACTGAAACCCAATAGAATCGAAGGTTTCAGGTGTGGTTTAGGATACTGTATCGATATGGATATGTTGTTTAAAATAACACTGAATTTCTAT
>JBILBT010000146.1:0-7648 GCA_044353545.1 Crocinitomicaceae bacterium
TGTCGGGTATTTCTTTGAATCAATTGGTGATGGGTTCATTGAATCGCTTGGAGCTGAAACTTATTGAATCCGTCAACGCAGAGTTTCAAGAACGAAAATTGTGGATTAGTGACCAACGCACCAACTCCTTGCAAATTTTACGTGAACGTTGCAAAAAACATGTTGAAGAGGATGGAGTTCAAGTAATTTTTATCGATTACATTCAGTTGATTAGCTCTGACCGATACCGCCACAACCGTGAAATGGAAATGAGCTATGTCAGTAGAGAATTGAAAGCCATTGCTAGAGAATTTAATGTGCTGATTATCGCGTCAAGTCAGTTGAGCCGGATGGTAGAAACACGCGGTGGCGATAAGCGTCCGATTCTCTCAGACTTGCGTGAAAGTGGTTCGATTGAGCAAGATGCAGACAAAGTTTTTTTCCTCTACAGACCAGAATATTATGGGTTTTTGCAAGATGAAGATGGAAATACAACAGATGGAATTACGGAGTTAATTTTGGCTAAAAATAGAAGCGGATCATTGGAACGGATTCAATACGCACGAGACAGCAATTATACGCGAATAATTTCCATAAACGATCATCTGGAGCGATTTTCAATACATCCAGATAGATTGGATGAATTAGGAGAAACACCATTTTAATGCATACGAGAGCCGTTGCCCAACTTATGTGTCGGAATGACCGATAAGTGGTTGTGCACCTGCAACCCAATGTAAAATGGAGGCCATGAACTTTGATGTTTCGTCGAAGTTCCGCTGCGCTCCATTTTCGCCGAAACATCTAAATTGAAGATAAGAAACAACGGCTCTCTTTTTAAATTAAACGCACATGACATTGTACGATTTTGTGGAACAGCAGCGTCCGGAATTAAAGCAAACACTGCGATTGCACACCTTGAAAATTAAATTTTTCCCGGGGGTGACAAAACACATGATTTCTGCCGGTCTTATGCTTTCGTTGGAAAATGCTCAAGACGTGTGCGCGTATTTTCAGTTGCCACGAGCGGTACTCGAGCAATTGATCAACTCTCCCAAATACAAAAGTTTTTCCATTGCAAAGAAGCGCGGTGGCGTAAGGTCCATAGAGGCGCCCGAACCTCGCTTGATGCAGGTTCAACGAGCATTGAATCATGGGCTTCAATCTTTGTATATGTGCAATCCCGATCCGGCGGTATTTGGGTTTGTCATTAACGAGGACAACGTAAGCCCAGCATCGCCAATCGTTCAAAATGCCTTGCCACATGTCGGTAAACCGTATGTGCTCAATATTGATTTAAAAGATTTCTTTCCGTCCATTCGTGCACATCGTGTCAAGGAAATGTTCCTTTCTGATCGCTTCAGATTTAACGACCATACGGCGACAGTTTTGACCTTATTAACAACACATCAAGGGCATTTACCGCAAGGTGCGCCAACATCACCGATCATTACCAACTTTATTTGTGCGCAAATGGACGAGGCGATGAGAAATGTTTCATTAGAAAGGGCTTGGACCTACACCCGCTATGCGGACGATCTTACCTTCTCGGCTGATGTGCCATTTCGTGAAGAGGCAATCGCTCAAATTCGTTCGATTGTTGAGTTCAATTGTTTTGTCATTAACGAAAAAAAAATACGTCAAAAAGGTCTAGGGAAAAGAAAAGAGGTGACGGGAATTGTTGTGAATATGAAGGCAAATGTAAAACGAAATCAAATCCGCCAAGTAAGGGCTATGCTATTTGATCTCGAACGAAATGGCCGAACAGCTGCGGCAGCGAATCATTTCAAAAATTCACCTGTTGTGCGTAAAAATGACCAAGATGTTTTTTTAAATCGATTGCGCGGATACATCTCTTTTATTGGCCAGGTGCGTGGAAAGGATGATCCAATTTATCTGCGGTTTCAAGGAAAATTACAACAATTAATGTAGTTTGGCTTCGAATGCCTCAGCCACCAGCCTTCGAGTGCTAGCCACCGAAACATGGTTGAGTCCTTGTCTTGAGATCTTAACGTCTTAAAATCTTAAAATCTTAAAATCTTGAAGTCCTTTGTCTCTTGTCCCTTGTCTTGATGTCTTGAGATCTTAACGTCTTAACATCTTGAAGTCCCTTGTCTTGATGTCTTGAAATCTTAATGTCTTAACATCTTAAAGTCCTTTGTCTTTAGTCCCTTTGTCCTAATAATACGGATCATACAAAAGTGCTTCAATCATGCTTCTGATAGAACCGGCACGAGGTGCTTTGGCCAAGTTCATTTCATAGGCTTTTTCGGCAACTGACTCCGCGATTTGAAGCGATACATCTCGAATGTCGCGAATAGGTGGGTACAGTGAGCCATGATGTAAATCTTCTTCTGTGACTAAATCAGCCAAGGTTTGAGCGGCGATAAGAAAGAACTCATCTGGGATAAAGGATGCTGCACACGCCGTAACACCGAGCCCTAAACCAGGAAAAATGTAAGCATTGTTTCCTTGTCCGGGATCATAAGATTTTCCATTCATTTGTACATTGTCAAAGGGGCTTCCACTAACGAATACGGCATTTCCTTGACTCCAGGTGTAGGCCTGTTCGGCGGTGCATTCTGCATTGGCAGTTGGATTTGAAAGTGCGAAGATTACAGGACGATCATTGAGTTGAGTCATGGTTTCAATCACCTCTTGAGTAAAGGTTCCAGCTGCACCAGTGGCACCAATGAGAATGTCGGGTTTTATGGATTTAATTGCCTCTACAAAGGACAAATGCTCATGTTCGTGTGCGTAGGGTAAATTGTGATCCAAAAGGTCAGTTCGCTCAGCAACCACCAATCCATTGACATCCACAAACCATAAGTGTTGACGTGCATCTTTAGGATTCAAACCCTCCTTTTCGAGGGCATAAGCAATTAAATCTGCAATTCCAGTAGCGGCTGATCCTGCGCCAAGGAACATAATTGTTAGTGTTGAAAATGATTTTTTTGTTATTCGAGTTGATGCGTAAATACCTGCCAAAGCAACGGAAGCTGTACCTTGGATATCATCATTGAAGCAAAGTACCTTATTTTTATAGGTTTTTAGTAATCCATAAGCATTCGGTGTTAAGAAATCCTCAAACTGAATCATAGCCTTGGGGTACAGCTGTTGTATGCTCATAATGAACTCATCGACCAATTCAAAATAGGCAGAGCCTTCAATCCTCTTGTGTGGATATCCTAGATAAAATGGATCATCCAAGAGCTGTTGATTGTTTGTTCCGATATCAATCATTACGGGCAAACATTGAGAAGGATCAATGCCTGCACAAGCTGAATACAAGATCAATTTCCCAATAGGAATACCCATGCCATTTGCTCCAAGATCTCCTAATCCTAGGATTCGTTGACCATCCGTAACAACAATGACTCGAATGTCTTCTTCAGGCCAGTTTTTCAAGATCTTCGAAATCATTCCACGGTCATCGGGTGTAATGTAAAATCCTTTTGTTTCAGAAAACAAGTGCGAATATTCGCGGCAAGCCTCTCCAACGGTTGGTGTATACACAATGGGCAGAAGTTCTTCAATGTTTTCAATTAATACGCGGTAAAACAAGCGTTCATTCCTGCTTTGCAAAGCAGATAAATAAGAGTATTTATCAATGTTCGAGGTTTTCTTTCTTAGATTTCGGAGAACTCTTTTTACCTGACCCATTTGCGTTGAAACAGCATAAGGAAGAAGTCCACGAATGGCCTTTTCATCCCGTTCATCGTGCGTAAAAGCGGTTGATTTGTTGAACTTGTTGTGCTTGAGCCAATGCAGATTATTGTCCATGGAAATATTTTAGGGTAAAACTAAGGATAAACGGTTTAAAATGAAGAATGAAGAGTGAGGAATGGAAAATTTTTAAAATGAGAATGGTGCTGTTTTTTTGGTTAGCATTTTACACTAATAAAATTTTGAATTGTATGTTAAGTTCAATTGAAAATTTCGTTTTATGGGTGTTTACACTCATTTATGAAAAGAATCCTGACAAGTAGGGTCATAAACTTGTTCATTAACAGCATTTTGAACTTTATTTGCGCCTCGAAAAATCCCTAAATGCTCAATCAACATAAAATCTTGCGTGTTTTGCAACTGATTTCATTATTGAAACAAGAGCCGGCAAAATCAATTCGTCAACTTGGTGTAATAATCGAAACGACGGATCGAACGGTATACCGTTACTTTGATTTGTTAAAGGAATTGGGATTTGAATTGCAACGAGATACATTTAATCGGTATTCAATTCCTGCGAGTGAAGGGGAAGGTGGTGTAATATTTACAAAAGAAGAATCCGACTTGATTCGAAAAATGGTGTTGAATTTCGCAAAGAATCATCCTCTGAAAGATGCCATTTTAAAGAAAATATACCTTTCGTCGGAAACAACTCTCGTTTCGAGCCACCTGTTGAAAGCACACCTTGGTCGCATCGTTGAACTTTTGTGTGAGGCCATTGAAAAACATCGACAAGTGGTGCTAAAGAATTATCATTCATTGAATAGCCAGAAAATTTCAGACCGGTATTTAGAACCATTTGCATTTACTGAAAATTATCGATCACTGTTGGCGTATGAGCCTGCCTCTGGTGAAAACAAGTACTTCAACATTGAGCGCATCACGAATGTTGAGATTTTGGATGTGTCGTGGATGCACGAAGGAAAACATACCTTAACAAAACCTGATGCTTTTGGTTTTGGCCCAACGGATCAGGTTTATACCTTGCATTTTGAACTGTCATTAAGGGCCTATTTACTTTTAAAAGAAGAGTATCCATTGTGTGGACCGCATTTGACTAAATCTATACATTCGGATCGCTACGAATTGAAAATGGAGGTGAATAGTCGAATTCCAATCGATAGATTTGTACTTGGGTTGAAGGATGAAATTACCGAAATCAATGAGTGAAAGATTGGCTAGAATGTTTTTAATCAATATAAAAACTCAAAAGTTCTGTGGCAGTTTAATGATTTACCACAGAACTTTTTTGAATTTTTTAGCGACGTTCTAGGTAGAATTGAATTTCACTACGAAGTTTCATTTGCTCATTCAGTGCTATAATTGCAGGTCCTGCCGAATCATTGTCTTTTGCAGATAAATGCACTTGTCGCTCTTTTTTTAACTCAGAAATACGTTGTTCAGTCTGAGATAAGCTGTCAACAGCAAATGCTTGATCCTCTGAATTAAATTCAATCAATAGATTCCGTATCGCTTGTTTCAATCTAAAGGTATCGCGATTCAGTGCAATGGTAGAATCGTAATGCATCAGTTTTGCTTTAACGATGGCTAAGTCATCAATGATCTTCCTTTCTTTATCCCTGATGTCTGCGGCCTTCTCATAGTGTTGACATTTTATGACTTCAACTTTTTCAAGCACAATTTCGGCCTTCTTTAATTTCAAGCGAAGAATATCATAATGGATTTGATTTAGGTTCATGGTTGTTGAGTTTAGTTTTCGCTAATGAAACGGATTTCTATTGGAAGGTTTTCTCGGACACTTACAGAAAAGAAGTTGAAGTCATTTAGAATGTTACCATCGCGCTCAATGACATCGATCATTGTCGTTCCTTTGGGTAGAGCAGGAAAGTAGAGGGTGTAACTGTGTGCCTGACCTTGACATTGGAAGTGATACTTGGTTGGTGCGATTGGAATCCCTTCGGCTTTAATTAACTGTAGTTTCATGTCTGAACCGTGCGGACGAATATAGCACGATGGGTGCATTTGAATCCAGCCACCTTTGATGTAAAGTCTTGATGAAATGTAAAAGAATTCAATTCGGGTAAGCTCATCATTGAGTTCAATTTCGCTGATGGCGACATCCGAATCTGGACCTTCCGCGATCACTGGCTGCTTGATGATTTGAGGTTTTGTTTTTGGAGTGATTGTTTCCAATTCTTCTTTTTTTGGGGTAACAGTTTTTGTGTTCATGTATGCATTGGTTTATGGTTACAAGTTAATTTTCTATCCGTATCGTCCGAGTAACGGTGTTATTCCGAAATCATAACATCCGAGCCGTATAATTTTGACAAAGAAACATCATAACTCGGTATTCTATGTCAAGAGTAAAATTAAAATTGCTTAACTACCTATAATTAAGTTATTAACAATTCGGTATGCTCTATGCGTAATTAGAGAATTTACTATAGTTTTGTACCTAGACAGTTGAATTGTTGCAGAACTCTTAACACCTACACTATGCCAGTAACAAAAAATCCTTACCTCAGGTACAAAGCCATCGATTCTCGGCTTCGAAATCGCCAGAAGCCCTTGCCTACACTTATAGACCTGATTCAGGCCTGTGCGAAAGAAACAGACTATGAGCCCGCATTAGACACGGTCGTCAAGGATATAAAAAACATGCGGATTTCCTTCAATGCGCCGATCGAATTTAACCGATCCAAAATGGTGTATGAATATACAGACGACACTTATCGTTTTGACGGGGTTGGATTGCTGGATCAAGACATCAACAGCATTAAAAATGCCATTGAGTTAATTCAAAGTATTGGTAGTTCACGTGTGAGCGGAAAATTTGAACATGCGATGGAAAAAGTATTGTCTGCGTACCGCGAAAAGTTCCCTCAAGGAAATTTTAAACGTCAATTCATTCAGACAGATGCGGCCAAGGACTTTCGGGGATTTCAGCATTTTGATTTGTTTTTCCGTGCCATCAAAGATCGAATTCCGGTATCTATCGTTCATTATTCATACAGCAAACATAAATTTACTTCACGCATCATACACCCTATGCTGTTGAAGGAATTTGATCATCGATGGTACATCGTCGCTTTTTCAGAAGAACACAATGAAATACGAACCTTTGGATTTGATCGAATCCATGATCCCGTGTTTGTGCAAGGAGATTTTCGCGGTGAACTAGGGCCAGATGCAGTGTCTTACTTCCAGAATATATATGGAATTTATCCAATTGAAAACCAAGACATACAGGATATTTTGATCGATATTTCGCCGCAAGAATTGGCTTATTTTAGATCATACCCCATCCACGAAAGTCAACAATTTGTATCGGTCCAAAACAGTGGACGTGCACGCATAAAATTGAATCTAATTCCGTCCTTTGAACTCATTCGATTGTTGCGATCGTTCGGCAGTACAATCCGTATTGTCGAACCAGAATGGTTGAGACTTGAAGTAAACGAAAATTTTAAACGATGAAAAAAAACACGAAATCATACCTGTTTTCTCATGTTCCTAATGAGGGAATATCTGACAATCCAACATTGTTGAGGATTACGATCACTCCGGCATATACAAAAGTAGATTTTGGATACTCCACGTTCAATAGTATTTACTCAAATGGTGGATGGATTCAAATCTCACCAGAAACGTACATGAAAACATTGAATGGAAAAAGAAAGTATAAACTATTAAATGTCGAAGGGATATCTTTTTCACCGAATAAACATTATTTTGAATCGCTCCGAGATTGGCAGTTTTTTTCCCTGTATTTTGAATCCATCCCAGCTGAAGATGGAATGTATGAAATCATAGAACCTGAGTTTATGGGTGATAAGGAGGAAATCAAGGCTGCTCATCATGTTTCCGGAGAGAATTTCGACTTTTTCAATATTTATCTTGATATGCAAAAAGCCATTCAAATCAGGGAATATTGAACCCGATTTTGTTTTTTTTTTTAGATTTTTTAGGTGAGCTTGTACGA
>JBILBT010000147.1:0-7580 GCA_044353545.1 Crocinitomicaceae bacterium
ATAATCCGTGCTTCAACCCATAGGTTCTGAATGCATTGTAGGCCCCCACAATCCCAGCATATCTTCCGAAGCCAATGACTCGCTTGTTGTGCTTGTCCTTCAATACTTCATAATCGACCATTCGGATTCTTTTTTCAAGAATAGCTCGAAGCAAATCTCTGTTGTAAGGTTGTTTTTTAATGGTATGAGAAAAGAATAGGAAGGTTTTGTTTGGAATCAAATCCTCAATCTTCACCTCTTTCACCCCCATGATGATGTCACACTCCGACAGTTCATCCGCCAGTTTCATTCCAGCGGCCTCATATTCTTCGTCCTTAAAGGCGCGAATGGGGCTACGTTGAACAATGATTTCAAGATTCTGAAAACGCGATTGAGCAGATTTACATTGCTCAGGGGTCATTGGAACGCGGTGATCAGGTGGAACTTTACCTTCTTTGATCAATCCTATTTTAATTTTGCTCATATCTTTTTAGATGGGTTGTTTTAATAAAAATGAATCAATGAACTCACGCACACAACCATCACCACCTTTTTTCGTGAGAATGACATCTACATTGGTTTTTACATTTGGGACGGCATCCGAAGGGCACGCTGAAAAACCTACGGCGTGAATCATGTCCAAGTCATTGATGTCATCGCCAATCACGGCGACATTTTCAAATGCTATCCCTAACTTTTCGCAAAGTTTCGTCAAGACATCCATCTTCGGTTCACGCGTCACTTCACAGTGCTGAATCCCCAACATTTTACAACGGGAATTCACAACACCTTCCATAAATCCTGAGGAAATCACGGCCACCTGAAACTCCATTTTCACCAAATGTTGAATGGCCATTCCATCTTTCGTGTTGTATTTTTTAATGTGATCTCCATTTTCAGTGAAGTACATTCCTCCATCCGTCATTACGCCATCGACATCCAAGACCAGCAAACTGATTTTGTTCAGTTTCTTGTTCCATAAATCGGTTCGAAACATTGGTTTGAAGAGCAATGACATCAAATCGACGTTGTATTCTTCACAAACCGCTTCAAGGTCGTACAATGTCAATTCATGCACATCGTCGACATCTAAGTCATCCAAAAATTGATTGTACTTGATTCCGAACTTTGCGCAAAGTCCTTTGATGTTTTGTTCTAGTAACATGCTAAACGATTTTGTACCCGACACTCGCAGCAACTGCGCGCAATTGCCCAAGCAATTCGGTAAATTCTTGATGATTCAACTGTTGTGACGCATCCGACTTCGCTACACTAGGGTCTGGATGCACTTCAATGAGCAAGCCGTCCACACCCATGGCCACACAGGCTTTTGATAGCGACGGCACACCATAGGCATAGCCCATTGCGTGAGATGGATCAAGAATTACAGGTAGGTTCGTGTATTCCTTTAACCAAGCCACTCCGCATAAATCCAATGTAAAACGTGTTGCAGTTTCAAACGTACGAAGGCCTCGCTCACACAAAATGACATTTTCATTTCCACCAGAGAGCACAAACTCAGCCGCCTGAACGAATTCCTGAACGGTGGTTCCAAATCCTCTTTTGATCAAAACTGGCTTATTTATTTTAGCGCAAGCGCGTAAAATCCCTTGGTCGTACATGGCTTTTGCTCCCACCTGAATGACATCCGTGTATTCGATAATTTCATGAATGTGTGTCGCATCGCGCGCTTCAGTAATGACACTCAACCCAAATTCTTCGCGCATCTTCGCCAAGAGTTTTAAGCCCTCAAGCCCCAATCCTTGAAACGAATATGGGCTTGTTCGCGGTTTGTAGCAACCTCCGCGCAAGGTGGTCAAGCCAAGCCCGACAAGCAATTCCGACGATTGACGAATCTGCTCCTCTGATTCAACAGAACAAGGTCCCCCAATCAAAATGGTATTGTGCGTGTCGCCACCGATTTCGACATTTCCGATTTTCACCGTACGTGTCTCTTTTCTGTATTTCCTCGACGCCAACTGCATATCGTTTGGGAAAACCCAAGAATTGTCGGTGTAATTCTCCAATGCCGCAGGCACCTCTTTCACCCCACTTCCAAGAATCAAGACATTGACTCCTTCAGAGATGACGTGAAATGCATTGGATTGCGTTGCTAATGTCGCCGCAGCTTCTGCTGTGACGGATGATTTTAAATGTATGATCATAATTCTCCTTTGATCAGGTGTACAAAATTTAGTATGCCACAAGCCTTCCGTTCACGATCAACGACAGGCATATACATGACGGGGAAATTGCATTTTTTAATGAGTTGAAGCATTTCAACTACCGTATTGTCTTCAAACAAATGAACAGGGTTTTCATTGATCATCGTTTTCGGATTCAATTCCGAATGTTGGTCCAATGACTTCAGCAAAGCTTTGCGAATATCTGCGGATGAAATAATTCCCGATAACATCCCCTCTTTGTTACAGACCAAACAGAATCCTAGATTCCCGTTTTCAATGGTTTCTAGAGCCGAACGGAGATCAATATCCTCCAAGTGAACTACGGGACATTCGTTGATCGGAATCATGAAATCACCAACCTTGAAGTGCGATTCGATTTCACGTTTCGTCAGGTTCATCAGCGCATGACCTACACTTGGTGCATTGAACAAATAAGATCCAGATACGGAAGAGCTCACACCCATGTTTCGAAGAATGAAAGACACTTCTCCATTTACCCCACCGTCCACGTGAATGGATTTTGAAGGAAATCGACTGCGAAACTGTCGGATCTTTGTAAAATTTATGCGATCAAACACTCCTCCACTTTGTCCAGGAATGGTCGCCATGATTAAGATAAAATCAAAATGGCTAAATTGATCAAACACCTCAATCGACGTTGGCGTAATAATGGCCAAGCCTTTTTTTCCTGAAATGTCATATGGCAATAATAATCCATTGGGTAGATCCTCAAACTGAAAAGTAACGTATTCCACAGGATGCTTTCTCAGCAAATCGAAATACTTTTCAGGTTCAGCGGTGATGATGTGTAAATCAATGGGAAGCGAACACCATGTTCGGATTAAAGCAATGTCATCAAACACAGAAACATCATCATTGCAATCTACATGGAGCAGATCAACTTGATGTGCTTCAAGATCGCGAATTACTTCCTCCAAAGGACGTTTTTTATCGCTGTATATGGACGCAGATATCTTCATTTAGTCGTTGATCACATATTGAGGTTTGAATCGGTCGTCACAAACCACTAGTCGACATCCCTTTTTGTTCTTGAACACTGTGGTGTCCAATTGCTGGCGAAGCTGAATCAACAGTTTCATTTCAATAAATACCAAATCCTGATCTTTATCTTGTTCAGAAGCAATAAGTTGAACATCATACACACCTTTTCGGTTCACGAGTCGAATATTCTGTTCAGCCTGACCAACGAGATCGTTTTCTTTCCAAAATTTACCCAAGTCTTGCGCCAAGGCTTCATCCGAACGATCAACGAAATAAACATTGAGGTTTTTACCCTCTAATTTATTTCCATAACCACCAGAACACCCTGTAATAAAGAAGACTAAAAAAATTCCGAAAAAGAATCGATTCATTGCATACATTTTGGTTTCCAAAGATACACATTCCCTTTTGGATTGAGGTAATTGTGTATTTTTGAAACATGACAAAGTTTTCACTTAAAAATGCAATATTCACGGGCTTTAAGGAAAGAAAAAGTCCCTTTGATCTTGAAATCCCAGATTCTTTTAATGGAAAAGTCATCGTGTTTTGTCACGGATTTATGGGGTATAAAGATTGGGGTTGCTGGAATTTGGTCCAAGAGCATTTTGTAAATCTCGGATTTGGCTTTTGTAAATACAATGTAAGTCACAACGGGGGCACAATTGAAAATCCAATTGACTTCCCCGATTTAAAGTCATTTTCTGAAAATACTTACTCAGGCGAAATTGATGATTTAGCTGCGCTTTTAGCCATTCTGCCCTTGCACATTAAGATGCCTTACCATGTTTGTCTCATCGGCCATTCTCGTGGCGGAGGAACTGTGCTTTTATCAGGTCTACATCCTGCAGTAAAATCCATAAGCACTTGGGCAGCCATCTCTTCCATTGAAAATCGTTTTCCTGAAGGAGTCGAATTGACGCGCTGGAAAAATGAAGGAGTTCGCTTTGTGAGAAATGGTCGGACACACCAGGAAATGCCAATGCTCTATGGTCTTTATGAAGACTTTGTTGCCAACACTGAGCGACTCAACATTCAATTGGCTTGCGAGAAGATGACCATTCCAGCATTAATTATTCATGGTGAAAAGGATAACTCTGTTTCTTTATCTGAAGGAGAATCGCTATGCAAATGGCTTAACGTCGGGCTTGTTCGAATTGAGGGTGCTGACCATACTTTTTGCTCTGCTCAGCCTTGGAATAACTCCGAAATGCCGAATGAACTCATGGAAGTTTGTAAGATTACGGCCGATTTCTTTCTGATCCATTAAGCTATTCAGCTATAAATCGATCCTTCTGGTCTGCTGTCGGCATAATGCAATACCCTTTAGCCATTCGGTGTCTTCGCTTGGCAATTCCTCGATAAACCGCATTTGTTAAACTCCTTGGAAGTAAACGAAAAAAGCGCAAAGCACGGTAAGGATTGCGAAGAAAAAGACACAACTGAAAGGCTGCCGCTGATTCTGAAAACAGTTGACCATCAGAAAAAAAATAAACGGTACTCAAATCTGGCATGACTCCTTTTCCATTTAAAAAACGCTGAGCGAAAGGTGATTGAATGGCTGAAAAGTGGATGATCGGACTTTTTTCTTTGTCCAAAATCCATTGCACCGTGCGGTTGCAGAAGCCACAATCTCCATCATAAAAAACAATATGCTCCTTCCCTATTGACATTGGTTAAAAGTACGAAATACACCCGTGAAAGTGCACCACTAATCTGCATTGAATTGCTATATTTGTTCCACTAAAATTTTACGATGAAAAATATAGCAGTTATTGGTGCAGGGACAATGGGAAATGGTATTGCGCATGTATTTGCACAATTCGGACACCGTGTATCGTTGATCGATATTTCACAAGCATCTCTAGATAAAGGAATCGCTACCATCACAAAAAATCTTGACCGACAAGTGGCTAAAGCTGCCATTTCGGAGGAGGATAAATCAGCGACATTGGCGAATCTAAGCACATTCACATCGGTTGAAGAGGGTGTAAAGGGCGTTGACTTAGTGGTTGAAGCAGCGACAGAAAATATCGATCTGAAACTAAAAATCTTCGCTAACCTTGATGCCGTAACGGAGAGTCATGTGATTTTAGCGACGAATACTTCTTCCATTTCAATCACTAAGATTGCTTCTGTGACTAGCCGTCCGGACAAAGTGATTGGCATGCACTTTATGAATCCTGTTCCAGTGATGAAACTTGTAGAAATTATCCGTGGGTATTCCACTTCGGATGAAGTGACGCAAACCATCATGGACATGTCTCGAAAACTATCGAAGGTTCCGGTTGAAGTAAACGATTATCCTGGATTTGTGGCGAATCGTATTTTAATGCCGATGATCAACGAAGCCATTTACACACTTTTTGAAGGTGTTGCTGGTGTTGAAGAAATCGATACAGTAATGAAATTGGGGATGGCTCACCCGATGGGCCCCTTGCAATTGGCCGATTTTATTGGTTTGGACGTTTGCTTGGCGATTCTTCAAGTGCTTCACGATGGCTTTGGAAATCCGAAGTATGCACCCTGTCCTTTGTTGGTAAACATGGTGACAGCAGGAAAAATGGGCATAAAAAGTGGCGAAGGGTTCTATTCTTGGACACATGGCACCAAAGAATTGATTGTCGCTGATAACTTCAAGAAATAGAAACAAAACGAAGTAAAAAAAAGTCTGCTTTGGCGGACTTTTTTTATGCTCAAATTAAGCGAAAAACAGAGCTCGAAATTTCAATACCCCTTCTGTGGATCTTTCACAAACAATTGGCGCATCACACGGCCATTGCTAACCGGGAAATCGAAGCCGAGTAATTCAGCAATTGTAGCACTGATGTCAATTTGCTCATAGGCTGTATTCAGGGTGACATTTGTCTTGAAATCAGGCCCAATGGCAACTAAATAAATGGAACGGCAGCCTTCGCACTTGTCTCCATGACTAACGAATCCATCTTTGTGCCCATCAGGATGACGACCATGATCATTCGTGATGAATAAGGTTGTTTTGTCCTTGTAAATGGGGTCGCTTTGAATGAAATTCCAAAGGTTCAAGGCAATATTATCTGTTCGCTTCAAAGCTTCAAGGTACTCTTTCCATTGGTGCTGATGTCCACGAACATCACATTCCAAAACGTTTATTAAGCTTAACTTCGGATGGTACTTGGAAAAAATGGATTGTGCATCCCGCCAAGTGTATGCATCATTGGTGTAGCCAATTCCTTTTCCATCTGTTCCGCAAAATTGTGAAGGACAATTTACGTTTTTCCACTCTTTATTTTTTGTGTTTGCCAGTATATTCAATTTCCCCTTGCTCGCAATAACATAGGCTTGCGTTGAGTCAAGACCTTTTTGCTTAAGAAAATACTGAAAAATAGAAGGGTTTTTGGGCAATTCGAGTCCGGAATTATTGATCTTTTGGTACACACCGGTGCAAATTGCCGTATGTCCAGCATTGGTGTAGGTTGGCCCATTGTTTCTAAATTTAGGAACAAGAACTCCTTGAGGAGCGAGTACATTTGCCAAGTTCGGAATGTATTTATGCGTCGAATCACCAAATGTTTCCGTTATTCTCGGCCCGTCAATGACCAAGACAATCACATACTCTGTTTTGTATTTGGATTGTATCTCATCCTCTTCAGATTGATTGAACGAGAGCACTAAGAGTACTACTGGTAAAATCAAGGCTGTAAGTACCTTTTTATTGAATAAAAAGCTTTTCATCATGGGAATTTTGGAAATTTAGAAAAATCTCGTTTGCGCTTTTCCAAGAACGCATTTCTACCTTCTACGGCTTCATCTGTCATATACGCCAAACGCGTTGCTTCACCGGCAAATACTTGCTGTCCAATAAGTCCATCATCGATCAAATTGAAAGAAAACTTCAGCATTTTAATGGCTGTTGGACTTTTGGTAAGAATTTCTTGAGCCCATTCGTAAGCGGTTTGTTCCAATTCATCGTGTGGAACGGCAGCATTGACCATACCCATCTCAAAGGCTTCTTGTGCAGAGTAATTTCGGCCTAAAAAGAAAATTTCTCGTGCACGTTTTTGTCCAACTTGACGAGCTAAATATGCGGAACCAAAGCCACCATCAAAGCTTGCCACATCAGCATCTGTCTGTTTAAAGATAGCGTGTTCTTTGCTGGCAATAGTCATATCACAAACCACATGTAAACTATGTCCTCCGCCCACTGCCCAACCTGGCACAACAGCGATCACTACCTTATTCATGAAACGAATTTGGCGCTGAACATCAAGGATATTGAAACGATTGACACCATCCTCTCCTTTGTACCCCGTTGTAGAGCGCACACGTTGGTCTCCGCCTGAACAAAATGCCCATACCCCATCTTTTGGTGCGGGACCTTCGGCTGAAATCAGCACCACACCAATTTCTTGGTCTTCATGTGCGATGATGAGCGCC